>JACMMN010000119.1 GCA_014379075.1 Pyrinomonadaceae bacterium
AATATTTCGCCGGTCTTGAGACGAACGGCATCAGCATGAATTTTGGCACGTACTACGGCGCGACGCAGGCCCGCGTTGCCGTGTTAGGTCAGGAAGCACGCGACCCGACCCCAGACGAGCTATCCCGGATGAAGTCAATCATGGAAACCGCTATGAAGGGCGGAGCCCTGGGCATGTCAACGGCGCTGATTTACCCGCCGGCCAGCTATTCGAAAACCGATCAGCTCGTCGAACTGGGAAAGGTGGCGGGACGCTACGGCGGCATTTACGCCAGTCACTTCCGCGGCGAAGGAAAGGATCTCATTGCATCGATCGACGAGGCGATCACGATCGGCGAAAAAGGTGGGCTGCCAGTCGAAATCTATCACTTGAAAGCGGCGTATCAACCCGGCTGGGGAACGCTGATGAAGCAGGCCGGCGAAAGAATTGAGGCGGCGCGAGCACGGGGCCTCGATGTCGCGGCGGACATGTATCTTTACACGGCGGGTGGCACAGGTCTGAGCGCAGTTGTTCCGGCCTGGGCGTCCGAGGGTGGAAACGCGAAGTTGATGGAGCGTCTCAACGATCCTGCGATTCGCGCTCGACTAAAGAGTGAGATAAAAACGGGCTCGCCCGGCTGGTGGAATATCGTTGAAGCGGCCGGCGGCTGGGAACAGATCGTTCTTGTTGTCGCGGGCAATAAGGACAATGAGCGATTTCTTGGCAAGAATCTCGCGCAGATCGCAAAGGAATGGAACAAGGAGCCGGCTGACGCTGCTTTCGACCTCTTGCTGCAAGGCAGCGGCAGGGTTTCGGCTCTCTACTATATGATGACCGAGTCGGACATCGAAACTGCAATCAAATATCCATGGCTTAGCTTTGGCAGCGATGCGGCCGCCTCGGCCAAGTTGGCGGATCCGGCTACCGCGGGTATGGGACACCCTCGCGGCTATGGGAACTTTCCCCGCGTAATCGCCAGGTATGTACGAGAAAAAAAGATTCTTACGCTACCTGAAGCGATCAGAAAAATGACGTCGTGGCCCGCGACGCGCATGCGGCTTGCTTCTCGCGGGTTGATAAAGGAGAACTGCTGGGCAGACGTGGTCATCTTCGACTACGACAAAATACAGGACGGTGCGACATACGACTATCCGTTTCGGACACCGACCGGAATCGATTACGTTCTCGTCAACGGACAGGTCGTTATAGAAAAAGGAAAGCATACCGGCGCAAAACCCGGAAAGGTGATGTATGGCCCCGGTCGATCAAATAATTAGACGTGGTGTTGAAAGGTCAAAGTCATAAACAGGAAATCTCGATGTTTGAATATCTCAAGTCAATAGATCGCTTAAGTGTTTTCGTCGCACTATTAGTTTTTGTTTCGGTCGTTCCCGCGCAAAACGCGGTCGTTGCGGACGAACAGATCTCGACAAAAACAAACGAATATATGGCGGCATCGGTTGCCGTCGACGGCTTCAGCGGCTCGATCCTGGTGGCTCGAAACGGTCAGCCGGTGATAAGCAAAAGCTACGGTATGGCGAATGTCGAACTCGGTGTACCCAACACGCCGCAGTCTGTTTTTCGTCTTGGTTCGATCACCAAGCAATTCACGGCAATGGCGATCTCGATGTTGCAGGATCGCGGCAAGCTGAGTGTCAGCGATCCGATCTGCAAGCATCTCTCGGATTGCCCGCCGGCCTGGCAGTCGCTTACGATCAAGCATCTCTTGACGCACACCGCTGGAATCCCGAACTATACGAGCTTTCCCGATTTCGGCAAGACGGCGGTGCTGCCCCTGTCATCCGCCGGGATGATGTCGCTCTTGAAGGACAAGCCGCTCGAGTTCGCGGCCGGTGAAAAGTTTGCCTATAGCAATTCAGGCTATTACCTGCTCGGCACGATCATCGAGCGCGTTGCAGGCAAGTCATACGAAGCTTTCCTTCAGGAAAACATTTTCATTCCTCTTGGAATGAAACACACCGGCTACGATAGCCCAACGCGGATCATAAAAAACCGCGCAGCAGGTTACGCCAAGCAAAGCGGTGAGATCGTCAACGCCGCGTATATGGATATGACGATCCCGTACGCCGCTGGATCGCTGTATTCGACGACGGGAGATCTACTCCTTTGGGATCAAGCCCTCTACACCGAAAAACTCGCCTCACGCAAAGCTCTGGACGAGATGTTCACGCCGTGGAAGGGCGATGCCGGCTACGGTTACGGCTGGAGCATGGGCAAGAGATTCGAGCGGCAGATGATTGCCCACGGCGGGGGTATTTACGGATTCGCGACTCAAATAACCCGATTTCCGGCGGATCGGATCACAATTATCGTCTTGAGTAACGTGCAGGGCGCACCCGCCGGGAAGGTGGCGGGTGATTTGGCGACGATCGTTTTCGGAGGTGCCTATGAGATCCCGAAGGAGCGCAAAGAGATCGCGGTCGACGCAAAGATCCTGGAAAAATATGTAGGGCAATACCAGATTCCGCCAAGCATTACTATTTCAATCACCCTCGAAAACGGAAAGCTGCTGGGCCAGCTTGCTGGTCAAGGCAAATTCGCTCTTTTAGCGGAAACCGAAACCGTGTTCTTTTCAAAAGATGTGAATGCTCAAATAACATTCAATAAAGATCCTCAAGGACAAGTAACGGGGTTGACGCTAAGCCAGGGCGGAGGCAACACGCCGGCTCAAAAGATCAAGTGACCAGGCGCTTTGTATGCGAGGAAATATAAAGGACGAAGAGGTATATCGTAAATCACCGGCCACGGACAACATAGATTAATTAGTTGACATTGATTAGCAAAGCGGTTCGTTCTTGCGATTGTTAACGAAACATTACTATGAAAATAATATTCCGCTTGATATGTCCAATGCTTTTGCTGGTAGGGGTTACTATAGGGCTCCATGCACAGGTAAAGAGGATGAAAATATATATCTCCGCGGACATGGAAGGTGTTGTGGGTGCGGTGTCGGCCGAGCAGTTGAGCCCAGCGGGTTTTGAGTATCAGCGCTTCCGCGAGTTCATGACACAAGAAGTGAACGCTGCTATCGAAGCCGCATTCGCGGCCGGGGCGACCGAGATAACGGTAAGCGATTCGCACGGCAACGCGCAGAATCTGCTGATCGAGAAGCTGCCGAAAAACGTCTTCGTCATCCGCGGGTTCCCGCGTCCGTTGATGATGATGCAGGGGATCGATGAGACCTTCGACGGCGCGATCTTTCTCGGCTATCACTCCAGTACTACGAATCCCAGCGGGGTGCGCGCTCATACCTTCTCAAGCGCAAGGCTTGCCGACGTTCGGCTGAACAATATCTCCATGTCGGAAGGAAGTTTCAACGCGGCAATAGCCGGTCATTTTAACGTGCCGGTGATCATGGTTTCGGGAGATGACGCAGCGGTGAAGGAGCTCGGCTCCGTAATTGGCGAAGTCGAAGGGGCGGTCGTGAAATGGAACTACGGCTTCCACTCGGCGAAGACAATGATGCCCGACGCCGCCTACGCCCTCATCCGCGAGAAAGTGAAAACCGCGCTCGGGCGGATCAAAGACTTCAAGCCTTACAAACCCAAGACGCCCGTCCAATTGGATGTGCGCTTCAAGAGCTATCGCCCGTCGGAAGTGCTGAGTTATTTGTCGATCGTAGAACGCACCGACGCTCACAGCATCAGGTTCATCGGCAAGGACATGATAGAAACATCGAAGTTCTTGGAATTCATCTTAACCTACGAGCCCGGTCTGGAACCTTGACGGCCGCGATCGGCTTATTCCGGAGGACCAATAGATCTCGCTTCTTCGCACTGAAAGTGCGATCAGACCATAGCCAGTGGCGAAGCCTCTGGTTTCTCGACAACGCAATCCCGCACTGAAGGTGCGGCAGATATTCGGTCTGCCGCTCCTTCAGTGCGGGGTTCGTGTTTTGATCTCACCAGAGGCTTCGCCACTGGCTATGGTCGTTTGGCCGTTTCGCGGCCGTCGGTAACTTTTAGACATCTTTTTTTATGGGAAGTTGGTAACTCGATGCGGTTTCCCTAGTATCCCGTCAAATTAGCCTGCTCACTGTCACAAATGGCCATCCATGAAATGTCTTTCATGGATGTCTCAAGCGAACTTTCATAGAGATTTCATCCAGCTTTGACCTAAGTTTCAAGACTTCGGAAACCGAAGCCTATAGGGTGGGTTGCAGATGGGGGACAACAAGGGATCGAGTTGTAAATGAAGGTGAGAATCATCAACGACGGCGGTTCGGGTCCTCCATCTTCCGATTCAAATTACAGACTGTCAGCGAGAACAATTTCTTTATGAAATAACAGGAATTTTCCGTAAGAAGGTGAGCGTTTTAATTTCGCTCTAAAACCTAACAGTAATCCGTAGTTCAAAATTTAAGGAGTACAGGGTGAAATGCAAAGAAAAATTTTCTCAGCGCTGACGATCATTTTGTCGGCAATGATGTTTTCGATAACGGCGGCGGCGCAGCAAAAGTTCTCCGTCTACCTAAACGGTAGACAGGAAGTTCCGGCGAACAATTCGACCGGCAGCGGCACTTGTTTCGTAACGATCAACGCGACCGAAACGCAGGTTGCGGTCGAGTGTAATTATCGAAGTTTATCTTCAAGTGTAGTCGGAGCGCACATCCACGAAAACGGACCGGTCGGTGTTAACGGTCCGATTCTTTTTAATTTTAATTACACCGGCGGCGTAACCGGCTCCATCGGGCCACTGACGTTTGCTACGACACCCGCGCAAGTCGCGGACATGCGAGCAAATAAATGGTATATCAATATCCACACCTCAAATTTTACCGGTGGCGAGATTCGGGGCCAGGTCAAACGAGCGAATGCTTCTGCCGATTATGACGGCGATGGGCGCACGGATCTCGTCGTTTATCGCCAGTCAGACCTAACGTTCCATACATTGGGCAGTCTAGAAAACGATCACACTGTTATGGGTCCGGTCGGCCGGGGAGGCGACGGGATCGTCAACAATATGGGTGATTTCGACGGCGACGGCAAGGCCGATCGTGTGGCGTGGAACGTAGACGGAAACAACGTCATCACGTGGTTCATCCTCCAGAGCGAAACCAATTCAATACGCACCGTAGATTGGGGACAGTTTCCGCCTACCGGCACGGATGCATTCGTCCCTTCAGATTATGACGGTGACGGCAAACTGGACGTCGCTGTTTACCGCCGATCAAACGGTGTCTGGTACATCATCGAAAGCTCAACTGGC
>JACMMN010000120.1 GCA_014379075.1 Pyrinomonadaceae bacterium
GACCGCCGCCCGCACTCCGCGAACCTTGTTCGCAGCTATTGCCATCCCGGTTCCCGAACCGCAGACAAGCAATCCCTGTTCGTAATCACCGCGCCCGACCGCTTCACCGACCTTTCGTGCATAATCCGGATAATCGACGGATTCCACCGAATTCGTCCCAAGATCGTCGTATTCAATGCCGATCTCATCTAGCGTTTTCTTCAATTTTTCCTTTTCTTCGTAACCGGCGTGGTCGGCGGCAAGTGCGATTTTCATGATGTTTTGGTGTTTGTCGAAAATTTGATTCTAACGCTTTCCCGGATTTGTGCAAAGTTTCGAAATAAAGGCGGCCGGACAACTAAAAAATAGGGCAAGAACTCCAACTAATATCGTTCAAATGATAAGTTCTTTAGGAGTACCTATGAAAATCAGCACTTTTTGTATCACGGTCGTTATTTGGGTAAGTTTTTAGGCTTCGGTTTTTGCCGGGATCGGGTCAACCGGGGAAATGGCCGGCAACGCGCTTTCGGATGATCCGGCGGTTGCGGCGTCAGCAATTACCGGGCTCCGCGGAATGGGCAGGGTCGGCCTCGACGCGCTTTTTACGAAGTACGCCGCCGAGATCGAACGATTTGAAACTACCGGTGTCGCTGACGCGAACTGGCACCGCATTGCGTCGGCTCTCGACGCTGTCGCCCAGCAAAAGGACGCCTATGCCTCGCGCCTTTATTGGTACACCGATCTTGAGACGGCCAAGCGTGAGGCCGATTCAAAAAATAAGCCGATCCTGAGCTTGCGGCTGCTCGGAAACTTGAACGAAGAGTTTTCCTGTGCGAACAGCCGGCTGTTTCGTGCTGTTCTTTATCCGAATGCCGATGTTTCGAAGTATCTTCGCGAAAATTACGTCCTGCACTGGAGATCGGTTCGTCCGGCCCCGCGAATCACGATCGATTTCGGCGACGGCCGCAAGATCGAGCGCACGCTGACCGGCAACAGCATTCATTATATTTTGGACGAGAACGGTGCGGTCATCGACGCTCTGCCTGGTTTATACAGCCCGAAAGTTTTTTTGAAATACGTTACGCAGGGCCGGGAGGTCAACAGCGCGGCGGCCGGCCTTCCGAGGACCAAACCTGATCTGGCGTTAATGAAGTATCGAAAGGCCGGCTATGATGAAATAAAAGCCAAACGCGACAAGGGTGTCGAGATCTCAGGCGTAAAATTGACCGAGCCGGAAGCGGGCACGACTGCGATTCTCGCGGCGCCGAGGGCTATGGCCAAAATGGCGGTGGTCGATGAATATTCGATCCTACGCGTCTTCGACGACTTCGCAAAATTCGAGCCGGTCATAAATTTTGCCGACTGGAACAAACTTGCGAGGCTTTATTCGCCTTCGCCGAAACTTGATTCGAACAGCGAAGCTTTCATCCGCCGTCAAAATGCCAAAACCGGACTTTCCGAAGCCGAATTTACGCAGCTTTTTGCAAAGCTGGAAAGCTTTATCGCCCTCGATACAACACGAAATGATTTTGTTTTTCACACGAAGATCTATGAATGGCTCAATCGCGACCCGACGCAAACTGTAGAAGAGCTGAACACCCGCGTTTATTCGGACATTTTCCAAACGCCGAACACGGATAAATGGCTGGGCCTTTATTCGTCCGATGTTTATACAGCTCTGGACGGCAACGGCATCATTAAGTAATCATTTAAGAGTTTGGCCCGCGAAATACGCGAAAGTACGCGAAATAAGAAGGCTCCTTGATCTCTTTCGCGTCTTTTTCGCGTATTCGCGGGCATATTCTTCCAGGCTCGATCCGAATATAAATCTAAAATCAGGTTTCCCGCTTTGTCGAAAATTTGTTTGGCAGTGTCAAAACGCTTATACTTACCGGAGAAGACCTGTTTCTCGAATAAATGAAAATCGTCCGCCGGTGTATCGCTCTGTTGCTTTTATTTTTGCCCGTCCTTGCGGTTAGTACGATCGCGCAGGATTTTCTTCCTGAGTTAGTGCGGCGGATCAAGCCGTCGGCGGTTGCGATCGAAACTTTCGATGCAAAAGGCAACACGCTCTCGCGCGGAAGCGGCTTTTTTATTGCCCCCGACCGGGTGATAACGAATCGTCACGTGATAGAGCGGTCGAGCCGGGTGGAAATTCACCTGATCGACGGCAAGAAATTCACCGTTCGCGGCGTTCTGGCGGTCGATGGCGAAGGCGATCTTGCTTTGCTGCAGGTCGATGTCCCGAAGGCGCTTGCGATCCCGCTTCCGGTGGTCCGCACGGTTCCGCAGGAAGGCGAATCGATAGTCGTTGTCGGCAACCCCTTCGGCCTCGAAGGCAGCGTGTCGAACGGTATCGTGTCCGCCGTTCGAGAAATTTCCGGCTACGGTAAAATTATTCAGATAACTGCCCCGATCTCACCGGGCTCGTCGGGTTCGCCGGTCGTGAATATGTACGGGCAGGTTATCGGCATCGCAACGCTCCAGGCGGCCGAGGGCCAGAGTTTGAATTTCGCCGTACCGTCCGAAAGAATTTTGCAGTTAAAGGTGAATGAGGTCCAGACGATCTCTTCTTTGACCGCCGAAACACAGAAGAACAAACGGGCGTCCGCAGAGCGGCTTTATTCGCAGGGTGTCGCTCAGCTTTCGCGTGACGATTTCACCCGCGCGTTGAGTTTCTTCGAAAGGGCGACGGAGATCGATCCGAATTATACCGAGGCCTGGTATCAGGCCGGGTTCTGCTTCGGGCTTCTCGGACGTCACGGCGAGGCGCTGAAGGCCTCGAAACAGGCGGCCAAACTTCGTCCCGATTGGGCGCAGACATTCGTAAACATCGGTGCATCGAGCTTTGCACTCAGCCAATACAAGGAAGCCGCCGATGCATACCGGCAGGCGATAAGGCTCGATGACGATAAACCGGACACGCAGTATGCTCTCGGCCTCACCCTCGAAAAACTGAACCGTACGGACGAGGAAGTTCTTGCATATAAACGGGCGCTTGCGTTAAAACCGGACCACGCGGGCGCGATGGAAAAACTTGGCGTCGCCTATTTCAAGCAAAAACGGTACGCCGAGGCCCTCGCAGCATTCGACGGGCTGAAAACCTATAAACCCGACGCGAAAACCTACAATTACATCGGCGAAAGCTACATTGAACTCGGTAAACCCGAAGAAAGCCTCGATGCCTTCAACAACGCAGTCGGCTACAACCCCGATTTCGACAAAGCCCGCTACAACCTCGGCCGAGCCTACCTAAAACTCAGCAACCGCGACATGGCGCAGGTCCAGTACGAGATTTTACGAAACTCTAAATCCGACTGGGCCGACCGGCTGCTGGTGCTCCTGAATCCTTAGGATCAGGTAATTTAGAACCAGAGAACGTTATTAAATTTATTGGGCGCATACCGGATCGGTCTCATCAGCCGGGGCTCCGTTCTTGTCTGCACAGAACATAACTCCGTCTGTTGCGATGAAGAACGACCTGATTCCCGTGACTCCATATTTTCGAGGAACGGCGGTGATCCTGAACGAAGCCGGAAAATTACCGGGCGATTGATCAATGGTTGTGACTGTGAAACTGTATCCGTGAGCAAGACCGGTTGCCAAACTTACGCTTATAAAGTTCATCTCACGTAATTGGGATAAGCTGCCAAAATTCCCGTTTCCGACGGTCGCTTGGTACGTGGCTTCCGCTCCGTGAAGTGTTCGCATCGCCTGCATTGTACAAGCCTCGTTTGTCCCAAGATAACAGCCCGGCTCGTCGATTGCCGGATCGGTTTCGGTTGCAGGCTGGCCGAATTTATCCGCACCGCGGATCACGCCGTCCGTGGCGATAAAGAAAGATATACGGCCGTGTTTTCGGTAAACCCGAGGGGTTGCGGTCACAGTCATTGCCGCCGGCGACGAACCCGGCACAAACTGCGCCGTCGTCACAACAAACACATATCCATATTTATTCCCGCTTGCCAACTCCGCATCTATCAGCTGCGCTTTCAGCATGGCCGCCAGCGATCCAAAATTCCCGTTTCCGGTCGTTGCCTGAAAGGTCGCCTCTGCTCCATGCAGCGTCCTCACCGCACTCAGGGCGGAGCGTTCGTTCAACGTCAACGGCCCAGCGGAAGCCGACTGAATTACTTTCCCGGACATGATCTGCGGCAGGATCAGAAATAATAATGCGGCGGAGATCGAGAATTTTTTAACCATATGCGTTTTGGCGGAGTGGGTTGAGATCATAAAATGCCAAACAAAGTTTAACAGAGAATGCAGGATCGTTTCAACGATTTTATTCCGTAAGCGGCATCGACCCATTCTCCGGCTACATCGCTGCCGATGTCCGAGATTGGTGCCATAATCGCACCGTTTTATATTGCACCAATGCGGCAAACAACTTGCACCAATTCCGACGGTATATTCAATCAATATCTGGCACTGGATGAACCATAACCCCGCAATTACGGGCTAGTCTCGCTGTATCATACGTTGTGGTATATTCCACAAATGAAACATTCGGAATGCAAAATGGAGCGGATTTGTATGGTGTTTTCAGGGTTCATTTTTCGAACTTTCGATTGATCAGACTAGCGACAAAACCGGCTCCGAAGCCGTTGTCGATATTAACCACAGTTACATTCGACGAGCAGGAATTAAGCATTCCTAAAAGAGCAGCAATGCCGCCGAAGGAAGCTCCGTAGCCGATGCTGGTCGGGACGCCGATGACCGGGACTTTTATGAGGCCGCCGACGACGGACGGCAGGGCACCTTCCATTCCGGCTACGACGATAACGACGCGGGAATTTTGCAGCCGCTCGCGTTCGCCTAAAATACGGTGAATTCCTGCGACCCCGGCATCCCATATCCGCTGAACCTTGTTGCCCATCGTTTCAGCAGTTAAAGCGGCTTCCTCCGCGACGGGAATGTCGCTGGTCCCGGCGGTCGCGACAGTTATCTCGCCTTCGCCCAGATCGGTCCTATCACGAAAAACGCGGATCAACCGGGCCGATTCGTGCCATTCGGCATCGGTGTGGATATTTCTGATCTGGCCGAAAACCTCGGCATTCGTCCGCGTAATAAGCACATTGCTTGAGCGTTCGATCAGTTTTTCGAAAATGCCCGCTATCTGATCCGGAGTTTTCCCTTCGCCGAAAATGACTTCGGGGAAACCCTGACGGTCCGCACGTCCGTGGTCAATTCGGGCGTAGCCAATGTCCTGATAAGACAGGTTTTGCAGCTTTTCCGCGGCGTCGGCTTGCGACAGATCTCCGGCGGAGTGGAGTTTTAGAATTTCTTCGATGTCAGATGTTTTCATAAGCGTCGGTAGATGTTGAACCTACAACATCTGACGTTAAACGAAGAAAGAATTCGAAGTGAACATTATTCTGAGTTAATCAAGGGTATAGAATTGCACCCTTTATTTCTTGGGCCTTTCGTTAGCTTTCAGAACGCGCTTTCGGAGTCTTATGTGCTTCGGCGTGACTTCGATCAGTTCGTCATCGGCGATGAATTCGAGAGCCCGTTCGAGCGACATTTCGCGGACCGGAACGAGCCGCATTGCTTCGTCGGCGGATGACGTTCGCATGTTCGACAGCTTCTTTTCCTTGATCGGATTGACGTCCAGATCGACAGCTCGCGCATTCTCGCCGACGATCATTCCTTCATACACCTTGACCTGAGGTTTAACGAAGAGCATGCCGCGTTCCTGTAAATTAAACAGTGCAAAGGTATTTGTTTCGCCCATACGGTCGGACACGAGCGAGCCGGTCGGGCGGGATTTCATCTCGCCCTGCCATTTGTCGAATTTCAGGAACATCGTATTCAAAAGGCCGGTGCCCTTTGTTTCGGTCAAAAATTCACCGCGAAAACCGATAAGGCCGCGCGACGGAATTTCGTATTCAAGGCGGACGCGGCCTGAACCGTTGTTGATCATTTTGGTCATCTGGCCCTTGCGGCGTCCCAAAGCCTCGGTAACGACGCCGATAAATTCCTCGGGAACATCGATAACCACAAGCTCCACCGGTTCAAGCAGCTCGCCCGTTTTTTCGTCGCGTTTGGTGAGAACTTCGGGTTTTGCAACCTGGAGTTCATAACCTTCGCGGCGCATCATTTCAATGAGGATCGCAAGCTGCAATTCGCCGCGTCCCGATACTTTGAACTGGTCGGGCGATGCTGTTTCCTCAAATCGAAGAGCCACGTTGCCGAGGAGTTCGCGCTCGAGGCGGTCGCGGATCTGCCGTGAGGTAACGAATTTACCGTCGATACCTGAGAACGGTGAATTGTTGACGCCGAAGATCATTCCGATAGTCGGCTCATCGACCGCGATGATCGGAAGCGGCTGCGGGTTTTCAACCAGAGTGATGGTTTCGCCGATATTGATATCGTCAAAACCGGCAAGGGCGACGATCTCGCCAACACCGGCACTTTCGACTGGTGCGCGGTCAAGGCCTTCGAACACGAAAAGCTCTTTGACGCGGGTTTTCTGTGTCGAGCCGTCGATCTTGGCGACAATGACTTCCTGATTCTTTGAAATTTCGCCGGAGAACATTCTGCCTATCGCCAGGCGTCCGACGAATGGATTGTAGTCGATGTTTGCGACGAGAAGTTGAAGCGAATCGGTACGTACCGCATGCGGAGCCGGGATCGTTTCGATAACCTGTTCGAACAGAGGAATGAGGCTGTCCGATTCATCCGTCAAATTCTTTTTCGCCATTCCGTCGCGTGAAATCGAGTAAAGTATCGGGAATTCGATCTGCTTATCGTTGGCGCCGAGATCGATGAACAGGTCGTAGATCTCATCAACTACTTCTTCGGGCCGGGCGTCCTGGCGGTCGATCTTGTTAACGAGAGCGATGCAGGGAAGTTTGAGTTCGAGGGCTTTGCGAAGTACGAATCGCGTCTGCGGCAAACAGCCTTCGGCGGAATCAACGAGCAAAACAATGCCGTCGACCATTTTCAGAACGCGTTCCACTTCGCCGCCAAAATCGGCGTGGCCCGGCGTATCGACGATGTTAATTTTGTAATCGCCGTAACGGACGGAAGTGTTCTTCGCCATGATGGTAATGCCGCGTTCCTTTTCGAGGTCCATGGAATCCATCACGCGTTCGACGACAGTCTCGTTATCGCGGTAAGTGCCTGATTGCTGTAGCATCGCATCGACGAGCGTGGTTTTGCCGTGATCGACGTGGGCGATGATGGCGATGTTTCGTATATTCTTCGGGTCTATCATAGATGTAAAACTGCGTACAAATGCAAACGAGTATAATGACGGGTTAGCTGGCAAAAGGCAAATGAACGGCAATGTAGCCGTCACAAAAAAAGACCAGACGTTGCCATCCGGTCTGATCAACTAAATTGAATTGCAGCTTAACGAGGCACGTCTTTTTCAATCACGAGATTATTCGTGACACTGAATACGCCCGAAACGTTTGCCAGGATGTTCATCAGGTTGTAATCGCCGCGATTAGCCACATAACCTTCGAGAGTTACATGGCCGCGATCGACGATCAGCCTGACCGAAGGGTTCACATTGTTCAAATAACGGTACAAGCCGCCTCGATTTGTCAGGGTCC
>JACMMN010000121.1 GCA_014379075.1 Pyrinomonadaceae bacterium
GTGCCAGCGTCCGTTCCCAGGCGAGTTTCGCCGATTCGGCGTCGTAGCGTGGGGTTGTGTCGTTGTGGAAGCCGTGTTGCTTGCCTTCGTATTTGAAACTCTCGAATTTTTTCTTGTTCTCGGTCAGGGCGGCTTCGTAGGCGGTGATGCCGGCGTTTACGCCTTGGTCGTTGCCTGCGTATTGGAACA
The DNA here is from genome assembly GCA_014379075.1 of Pyrinomonadaceae bacterium. Classification (GTDB taxonomy): domain Bacteria; phylum Acidobacteriota; class Blastocatellia; order Pyrinomonadales; family Pyrinomonadaceae; genus OLB17. The sequence goes on from JACMMN010000121.1 coordinate 190, forward strand.
TTAGAGGTGCTGTGATCTTGGGCACCTCGGCGACAGGAGCCTGGCGGCCGTAGAACGGGACGCCGGCGTTGAGGTCTTTGCCGAGGCGGACGGCGAGGGTATTGACCAATCCTCCGCCGAAGCAGAAGCCGACCGCTCCGAGCTTACCTTTGCTGTCGGGCCGCGTTTTGAGCCACTTGGCGGCGGCGACAAAATCCTCGGTCATCTTTTTGCCGTCAACGGTGCGAAACAACGCAACGCCTTTTTGCTCATCGCCGGGATAACCGCCGACAGAGGTCAAACCGTCCGGAGCGAAGGCCATGTAACCGGCCTTTGCGAGGCGGCGGGTCACGTCTTCGATATACGGGTTAAGACCGCGATTTTCATGGATGACGAGTACGGTTGGCAGTTTCTTCCCTTTTACGGGACGCGCAAGATAACCCTTGATCGAGCCGTTTCCGGCGGGCGACGGCACGGTTTCGTAACCGAGCTTCAGGTCCTTGTCGTCCATCGCCACAGTTTGCGCCCACGCATAGTTCGGCGTCAGGCTCTGAAAGATCGCCGCGACTGTTAATCCGCCGACAGCAAACTTTCCAAGGCCGCTGAGAAACGACCGACGGTCGATGTCGCCGTGCTGGTACTCGTGAAAAAGATCCAATAACTCCTGCGGATAATCGTCTGCGGTTTTGCGTTCCATATTTTCTCCTGTTTGGAAAAGAATAACCCGACATCGTATCAGTGGTCAAAATAAGATGCTCCGCCCCGCTGATCCTAAAATCGCGTATTCATTCATTCTCAACATCCATTTGAGTGGGAGATCTCTTGGCATTGGTTAGATTCTCGATCTCAAGCGGTTCAAAAAAGCCTTCTAATGGGAAGTCGAAGTTAACGTTATTGAAAATATTGCCTACCCTTGTCGCGTTATCCGGGTATATAATTTTGCAGTTCTTGAAGTCGTAGTCGTCTAAATAATCTCCAAACGTCCGTAGTATCGTATCCCGCGAGACAATACCCGTTTCATCCACAGTTCGAAACAATTTCTTCCGCTTTCGAATGATGGCAAAGTATTCTGCCGATGGAAAGACAGTTGGAATATGCTGCGTCCACGTCGAGAGGGTGATCGGACTACCAGTCGTCGCTCGCTTCGCGAAAATTAGACTTGGCACGAAATATTCGTCGCCGAGTCGTTCTTGCATTTCATCTTTCTGGAAATTGTATAACCAATAGTCATTCGATTTCTCCAAAGGCAAATAAGTCAGGCCGAACTCATCAAAATGGTCCGCGCTAAAGTCAAGATTTACGCGTGACCAATCAGCGTAATAATCTTCGGCTGTTTCTTTTCGCGGATTATCCGGATCGATTCGAGACTGCGGGTTTAACGCGAACAGGTTAAGCTCCGTCATAAACTTTTCAACAAACGGAAAAGCTTCAAGCCCGAAAAAGTTTGGCCTCACAAAATTAATGTTAAAAGTAAACCGTGTGTTTTCGAATTCCGAAAATCTATCAAATATCTCGATTGATTCTGGGTCGTCCTCAGGATCCTGGAGTTCGAACGAAAAATAAACGCCAGTTGATTCGTTGCCGTACAACCACTGTGGAAATGTTCCTTCGCCGACGCAGGAGTTAGCGGTTAGAAATTTACCAATTTTGTCTGAGTGTAGTTCTCGGTCTTTTGAAGTGTAAAAATAGAGATCAAAACTCATAAGTTTTCATGCGTTTCTAATCAGATCGTTCAGACTGGCAGCACGAACGCCCCGATGTGTGGTTTATTTGTATTCAAGCACGTTTGCAAAGCGAGTATAAGCGATTCGCGGACATTTTCGGGGGTGAGGATCGCATCGACGAGGCCGCGGGCGGCGGAGTGTTTCGCATCCAATTCCTTGTCGTAGGTGTCGCGGACGGACTGCATTTCGGCGAGCATTTCGGGCGGCGGCTCTTTGCCTTCCTTTTTGAGCTTTTCGATCTGCGTGCCGTATATTGCCTGCGCCGCGGAATCGCCTTCCATGACGCCCATGCGGCCGGTCGGGAGCGAAAAGATAAAGTCGGGATCGAAGCCCTGTCCGGCCATCGCGTAATATCCGGCACCAGAGGCGTGATTTACGGTCAGGACAATTTTGGGGACAGTTGCCGTCGCCATTGCTTCGACAAATCTCGCACCGGCCCGGATGATGCCCGAATGCTCGGCCTCGGCCCCGACCATAAAGCCCGAAACATCTTGCACGAACAGCAGCGGCGTTGAATGGCGGTCGCAGTTATCGATAAAATACGCTGTCTTTTCGGCAGATTCGGTATAGACAATGCCCCCAAATCTGGGCGGCGTGCCGGGCTTGCCCTTCTGCATTCCGCGCGAATTGGCGATAACGCCGACGAGAATGCCGCCGATGCGGGCCGTGCCGCAGATCATCTCCTTGGCAAAATCAGCTTGGAATTCGTCGATGCCGCCTTGATCGAGGAAGGTGTCGAGAACGTTGTGCATGTCGTATGGCGCGCGGTGGTTGTCGGGGAGAATGCCGTAGAGTGGGTGTTGCCCGGATACAACTACCCCGTCAGCGGAAGCCGCTGCCACCCCTCCTTTGAAAGGAGGCGAGCCTGGAATTATTGACACTCGCGTCTGCTCTTTAGAAGGTAGTTCGCTTACAAGTTCGCGGATCTTTGCGATACAGTCCTGTTCGGTCGGGGTTCGGAAATGGGCGACGCCGGAGATCGAATTGTGCGTCATCGCGCCGCCGAGAGTTTCGTTGTCGATCGTCTGGCCGGTCGCGCCTTTGACGAGGTTTGCACCGCCGAGTCCCATAAAAGAAGTGCCTTCGACCATCAAGATCACATCCGAAAGCGCCGGAAGATAAGCTCCGCCCGCCACACACATTCCCATCACGGCGGCGATCTGCGGCACCTTCAGAAATTTGCGCATTATCGAATTGTAATAAAATATGCGCGCCGCGCCGTATTGCCCGGGAAAAACGCCGCCTTGATACGGCAGATTGACGCCCGCCGAATCGACCAGATAGACGATCGGCACACGGTTTCGCATCGCGATCTCCTGCGCACGCAGAATCTTTTTGATCGTTTCCGGATACCACGCACCGGCCTTGATCGTCGCGTCATTGGCTACAACGACAGCTTCGCGCCCGTTGATCTTCCCGACAACCGTCACGACCGCCGCCGCGGGTGCCTGGCCGTTGTATTCGTCATAAGCGACGAGCAAACCAATTTCCTGTGAATGTTCGCCCTTGTCGAGAAGCAAGTCGATACGTTCGCGGGCCGTCAGCTTTCCCTGCTTGTGAATCTTTTCGATTTTTTCGACACCGCCGCCGAGCTTGAGCTTGTGCTCAAGGCGTGAATATTCTTCGGTGAGTTTAAGGAGCCGGGATTGTTTTTCGGATTTCATCGAATCAGATATTACTGAGATCTTTCTTTTATAATAAAGGTCGGGACCATGCCGCCGCCGCTCGACACATTGGCTAACTCCGTCGAAGAAAGCCGCGTGAAGGCCGAGCCGACGACGCCGTTGAATAGAAGCGGGTCGAGGTCGACGAGTTGCTCGACCATGTGAAATTTATCGCCGCCGTCTACCAATGTCGGGAAAAATTCCTTGGCGGTCTTTACGCGTTCCTGGACGAGATAATCGCCA
>JACMMN010000122.1 GCA_014379075.1 Pyrinomonadaceae bacterium
GATCAAACAGGCTACAACAACGCCAGCAATCCCGCCAACGCTGCCGACCTCCGCAAGGGGATCACCGCCGGGGAAATTCTGCGGGCATGCGGCAGTCCCGCCCTAGGCTGGACATTGGAAAGCAACGGACGCTGTGCCACTATTGGTTCCGCTCCTCAAAATAGCGGCGAGGGCCCCGGCAACGGCGAGTACTATTATCAGGATAGCTATCATCCGGACGGCAATCCTCATGACGAGGTAGGCAACGGGGCCGCCTTTCAACTTCCGGGACACAATGTAATGGTGGCGACCATTTTCGATCCCGTTTATGTGCCTCTTGACAATATATTCGATTCGGGCGGCTTTCGCTGGTTCGTAAACGGAACGGGTGCTCAAAACCGCGGTTATCTGGCATATGCAACGGGTGATTTTGGAAAGGCGAACGGAATGGGCAATGTTATCGGCTTGTGCGATTCCGCTCCGATCGAGATCGGCAACCGGATATGGCGTGACCTGAACGGCAACGGTGTTCAGGATCCGGGTGAGACGGTTCTCGCAGGCGTCACGGTTCGTCTCTATAATTCCGGCAATGCGCTGATCGCAACGGCCGTAACCGATGCAAACGGCGAATACTATTTCGTTTCGGGAACGGCGGCGGACGTAAATCCCGGTGATAACATCGGCATCGTAAACGGACAGATCCTTCAGAGTAGCGCTTACCAGATCCGTTTGGATAATACTGCAAATTACCTTGCCGGCGGGCCGCTTTTTGGCCTCTCCGCGACGCATACGAATCAGATCTCGCAGCTTGGTGACGACGACTCTTCAGATTCGGACGCTTTTATCGTTGTGAATCCGGCCGGATCTCCAACCGCCGGAGCATTTCCGGTGGTCAGCTTTACGACCGGCGGCCCCGGCTCGAATAACCATACCGTCGACATCGGATTACGTACTGCACCGTTAGCCGCACCTGTTGCGATCGAAGGGCAGATATTCTCAACCAGCGGTAACGGTATTCGCAACGTCCGGCTAACCCTGACGATGGAAGACGGTTCCGTCAGATCAGCGTTGACCGGAAGTTTCGGCTATTACCGTTTCGACGGTATTTCCGCCGGTCAGACCGTAATTCTTAATGTTTATTCAAAACGTTATTTTTTCGGGCAGCCGACGAGGGTATTAAACGTTGGTGATAATTTGGTGAATATCGATTTTATCGCCGACGATACGGCGACAGCAAAATAATTTGTCTTTCCCAATGTTATTGGAGCGGCCCGCAACGGGGCCGCTCTTTTTTTGCAAACTTCTCTACATTTTTCCGAGCAGCATCAGAACTCCGATCACAATGAATGCGATCGCTACTATTCTCTGCAGCCATTCGGTTGGGATATATTGGCTGAGGACACCGCCAAATACGACAGCCAGCAGCGTAACCAGGATCAAGGCCAGGCTCGCGCCGAGAAAGATCGCGACTTTTGAGTCGGCTTTCGCGGTCATCGTTATGACGGCAAGTTGAGTTTTATCGCCCAGCTCGGCGAGAAAGAGGGTTATAAATGCGGTTCCGAAAATTTTCCAATCCATATCCGTAAGTTTAACAAGTCTCGAAAGTCTGTGTAACCTACTCGGCTAAAAATCTCGCGGGTGTCAATCTTTGATCAAATGTGTCAATTTCGGAGTAAAGCGATAATGTTCGTAGAGCGGCTTTCTCTTCTGCATCAGGATGCGGAGGCGGTGAGTTGCGAATTGACAAATACTGACGAATCTCATTTCTTCGTGCAGACGGTCGAAAATACGGCGGAGCGTTGCGATCAAACCGGCGAGAAGCGTGCCCGAAGGAATCTGCCGCTGCACCTTTAAATTGCCGTTCTTATAGCCGACCTCTTTAAGCTCAGGATCGAGAAAGGGATATTCCCCGGCGATCAATCCGCACGCATTTTCAAATAAGCGGTCAAAATTTAGATTTACTTTGGCGAGGGATTTGTCGATGGTCCTTAAAAGCTCCTCCGTGAGATTGAGAAAAACTTCCCATTCTTCAGTCGAAAGCAGCGGCTCGACTGTTTTTTCGGGAATGGTGTCTCGCAGTGCGTACGGAAGGTCCGGCAGTCCCATTTGTGTACCTTCGCCGGCCTCCGTCCCGATTCTTTGATCAAAGTACTGCAAAGTAAATCGTGATCTTTTATTTTCAAAGAATATCGCCGGTGTGTCCGATCGGTTCGTGATCGTCTCCCGAGCTCCCAAAGCAATGACTTCGTCAACATATGCTGTTTCGCGGGAGCCGTGTCGAGTCTCGGACGGTGCGTTATAAACATGGATCCGCCCGCACGGCTCCGCCGCACGGATCAGGATTCGCTGTAATGCATGTTCGCCGTGCGAGATCCTTCCCGCAATGTGGTCGTGTTCGCGGGCGAGCATTAGATTGGCTTGGGTAAATGTAATATCTGCCTCATAGCTGCTTAATTCCACGTGAACGCTGCCGACGAACTGCAGATCGCGCAAAAATGCCACAAGCGCCTTAAGGTTTACAAAAGAAGTATTCAAATTCTCGTGTATAGGATATTTCTTCATAGCAGAAAAAAACGTCCGAAGGCAGATTACGGACAGCCGCACGCGCCTTAAATTATTCAGAAAATCGAGCTTGTGCAGGATAAACAACGAATATCGCTCCATTTCCATTGCATCTTTTAAAAAATTCGTTCAAAATTCGCTAACATTCTCTTTTGCAGTATTTTCCACGTTATCTTTCCCAAAATTAGTTTGTAAAGCCAAAAGAAATATGAGCACATCACTTTTCCGCAAAAAATCCATAGCCCAGATCCAGACGGATGCCGCGATCGGCATGACCGAACATGAGCAGGAAGAAGTCGGCGGAGAAGGCGGCGGCCTGCGCAGAACCCTGAAGTTTCGCGACCTTACGTTAATGGGTATCGCGGCTATTATAGGAGCGGGAATTTTTGCGATGATCGGCGGTGCGTCCTATCGCGGCGGGCCGGGAGTGATTTTCCTGTTTGCTTTTTCAGCCATTGCCTGCGGCTTTTCTGCTTTGTGTTACGCCGACTTCGCCTCTCGAATTCCCATTGCCGGTTCGGCTTACACTTACTCTTACGCCAGTTTCGGTGAACTTTTCGCGTGGATAATCGGTTGGGATTTGATCGTTGAATACGCGATCGGAAATATAGCCGTGGCCATTTCCTGGAGCGATTATTTTACGCGGCTGATGTCCAGCTACAATCTGAAAATTCCGGCATTTTTGACGATGGATTACCTAAGCGCGTCGCGCGGCTTCGCCGATAACGGAGAAGTGGTCGCAACCGCTCTCGGCCAGGGCTATACGATTGACGGCTTGAGCAGGATGAAGGGCGATGACCTGCTCGCAATTTCGGACAAACTGACGACTGGAACCGTCGAGGCATACGAAGCCTGGACAACGGCTCCTATGATCGCCGACTGGCGCGTTATCGCCGATGTTCCCGCTCTGGTAATGACCGTGTTGATAACGATTCTTGTTTACATCGGTATTCGCGAATCGAAAATCGTCGGCAACACGATGACCATTTTGAAAATAGCGATCATTTTGCTCGTTATTGTTTTAGGAGCATTTTTCGTCACACCCGAGAACTGGACGCCGTTTCTGCCGAACGGGATCAGCGGAGTGATGGCGGGTGTCGCGGCCGTTTTCTTTGCTTATATCGGGTTCGACGCACTATCGACCACAGCGGAAGAATGTGAAAATCCCCGCCGCGACCTGCCCCGGGCAATGATTTTTTCACTCGCGATTTGTACGGTCTTGTATATTGCACTCGCTTTGGTTTTGACCGGAATGGAACCGTTCGGAAACCTCAATGTCGGTGATCCGCTGGCATTCGTGTTCCGCGATAAATTGCCGTGGCTTGCAGGCGTGATCGCTGTAAGCGCTGTTATCGCCCTTGCAACCGTATTTCTGGTCTTTCAAATCGGCCAACCGAGACTGTGGATGGCGATGAGCCGCGACGGCCTGCTTCCAAAAATATTCTCGTCAATTCATCCACGTTTCAGGACGCCGTGGTTCTCGACGATAGTCACCGGAATCGTCGTAGCGATCCCTGCCCTCTTTATGAATTTGACCGAGGTAACCGATCTCGGCGTGATCGGGACGCTATTTGCGTTTACGCTTGTTTGCGGAGGCATTCTCATAAAAGATAAGGAATTCGGACGCGAGAATCGATATGTTCCATTCATTAGCGCTCGTTTTATCGCACCGGTTTTGTTGGTTGTAACAGTTTTTCTTGTTATTTACGGTAACGGTGTCGCCGCATTTTCTGATCTGAATACGAAAATTAGCGACGGTACTCTGACGGAAGAAATCACAGATAACCAACGGCAGGCAGCGCTTAATTTTGATGCCTATTCCTTATCTAATTTAGGAAATTCCCACGTTTATGCAGAAGGATTTAATGCCGTCGGCAACTTTTTCGAAGTAAAACCCGACGTGGAAACGGGTGAATCATGGTTAGGGGCTTTTTCGCATAAGATTCCTTATATCGTGTTCTTCATTTTCTCGGTATTGATGGTGATTTTTGCGTTTATCAAGCGATTTTCATTGATTCCGTTTCTAGGAGTTATGTGCTGCACATATTTGATGACCGAGCTCGGAATTATAAATTGGACAAGGTTCGGAATTTGGCTTCTCGTAGGAGTGCGAATTTATCGGGCGTATGGTTTCAGAAACAGTAAATTAAACACTGGAAACGAAACGCCTTCGATTTTGCTTAGAGCGGGCAGCATAGTAGCTGATTTCGTTTTGTTATTTGTTTTATTGATTCCGTTTATAATTGCGCCCTTGATTGGATACTTTTTCGATTTCGATATGTACGAACGATTGGGCCAAACGCCGCTATTTATTATTTCCCTCTTAATAGCAGTCGGTTTGGAGGGCGTAAGCAGTGCGAGAGAGCGAATAACCACTATATCTGAATAGAGTTTCGTTAAGTGGGAGTAAGGTTTACAATTCTTTACAGATATATTCGCAGACTTGGAAGGGTTTCCGTGCGTCAAAGACAACGGAAACTTTTCTAATTTATGGGAGACATGATGAAAAAGATAATCTTTTTAACGGCAGCCATTTGCTTGTTTTCATTTGCTGCATTCGCTCAGAAGGCTGATTTCTCGGGCACTTGGACATTGGATGTCGCCAAATCCAAGCTCGGCGAACGGGCGCGGATCGAGTCGATGACGATGACCGTCGCGCAGACGGACAAGGATATTAGGGTAGATACGAAAACTGTTCGGGCGGCACGGCCGGAAGGTGTGCCGGGCGGCATGGGCGGCGGCGGCGGTTTCGGACGCGGCGGCGGATTTGGAAACGGAGATGCGGCGGCGACTTATACTCTCGATGGCAAGGAAACGAAAATCGAACAGGAATCGCCGATGGGCAAAATTCCCGTTACGCTGACAGCAAAGCTCGACGGCGGAAAGCTTAATTTAGCGTCGTCGCGTAAATTGAGCGGGCCGAATGGAGAAATGACAGCGGAGACTAAAGAAGCCTGGTCGCTGTCGGAAGATGGAAAAACACTTACCGTCGTCCGCGATCAAACGACACCGCGCGGCACGAATACTTCAACGATGGTTTTTGTGAAGAAGTAATTGTTTAAGAACTCGAATATTCTCCCTTTGGTAAAGGGAGAATTTTCTTTATCTTTTCATTTCTGCTTATCTTCTTATTGCTTATCTTCTTATTTCGTGTATTTCGTGGACGAATTCTTGAAACTTTATCCACGAAATTTACGAAAGAGGAAAATAACACTGCGAAAATAAACCGCTTCGATCTTCACGAATCATGCCGTTACTTTAGACATCAAACTGCAGTTCCTCGATAATTTCCTGCATATATTTTTTCCCGAGTTCCAGGTCTTCGGGTTTTAACGAAACGGCGCCGACGACCGCGTGGCCGCCGCCGCCGTATCGTTCGCAGATCTCGGCGATATTGTGGGTACGCGGCCTCGGTGCCCATGGATTTGACCCAACGGATATTTTTGTGCGGAACGAGCTTTGGCTGAGCGAAACTACATAAGTTACATCGGGATGGAAATAATAGGGAATGAATTTATTGTAGCCTTCGATGCCGGTTCCCGTCAGGTCGAAGCTGACGACGCCCCGTTCACACGTCGATCTTTCTTTGATAACCTCAACCGTTTTCCAATGCTGTTTCAGGATCGGCTTTAACCGCTCCTGAATTTCCTCACTTTCGATGATCTCGTCCAGCGATTTTTCGGATAGCAATTTGATAATTTTTTCGACGAATGCCGGGTCTTTCTCACCCTCGATCACCTGCATCAATTTCAAAGCCGATGACCGCAATTCAACGCATTGTGCCGGTGAATCGTACAACGCACCATCGATAATGTGTGCCCATTCGATCAATTCGGCGAGCGATCTGTCTTCGAAATCGTATTTCTCTTTAGCGATGCGGGCGATGAATTCGGCGCAGGATTTGCTCTCGATGTCGAGGAATTTCTGTCCCGATTTATCAGCAAGAAAATGCTGCTCGTCCGGTTCGGATAAAAACGCTGACTGGTGATGGTCGAACCACCACGTCAGTCGTTCGTCCGGACAGTATTTGAAATCTACTATGGCATTTTCGTCACCGTCAAGCTGGTCGCGGTCAAAGGCGTTTCCGGCCCGGTGCATCGTCGGTGTGTAGACGATCTCGGCGTCCGCATTGATCTTCGCACGGTAAAATTTAGTAAAAATGGCAGCCGACGAAACTCCGTCGAAACAATTGCCGTGATAAAGTATCCTAAGTCTCATATTATAGTTATTCGCCGCTAGGCAAAACATTCTAGGATAGATGCCGGTGCGGTTTTGGTCAAGGAAGGAAATATGAACATACGCATTGCAGAGGCAGCGGATGCCGATTCACTCGTCAAATTTAACCAGGCAATGGCACTTGAGACAGAGGGAAGGTCTCTTGATCAGAACATTCTAAGAAGCGGTGTCGAGTCGGTTTTCAAAGACGATAAAAAGGGCTTTTATATTGTCGCAGAAGATTCGGGCGAGATCGTCGGCGGGCTTATGATCACCTATGAGTGGAGCGACTGGCGTTCCGCATGGTTTTGGTGGATACAGAGCGTTTATATCCTTCCAGAAGCCCGCGGAAAAGCGATCTATAGCCGGATGTATGATTTTGTGAAAGAAAAAGCAAAGAAAAACGGCGACGTTTGCGGATTTCGCTTGTATGTCGAAAAGGAAAATCATCACGCTCAAAAGATTTATGAAAAGGTTGGGATGGAAAGCTCTTATTATTTGATGTACGAGGAGAAAACATAAAAGCCGGGACTAATTTGTGGAAGTAGTCCCGGCTTTACAATGAAAATCAATTAAGCGAGCTCTGAAGTGGAATGAGAGATATTGTAGAAAAATGTTCACCCTATAAAGTTTAGAAATAGAGGCATCGCCAACATGATTTTCAAAGATCTTAATATTTTATGAAAGTGTCTGAGAGAAAGGCCGTCTCGGTCTTCGTGCCCACACTCGAAGATTCCCCCAAGCGATCCGACCTTCCTCTCAAAACCCGTTAAATTAGCTTCTGGCTAACTAACTTATTAATTTCGGGGCTTGTCTTGCGATCAAGCCCCGGCGTCCTATCGTCCGCTTTACTTAAACTCAGTTGCCCTTTCTTTAGGAGTTAATCACCCTTCCAATGGAAGTTGTAAAAGCAAACACCGTGCCAAAATTGTATTCTGCCCGGAATAAAGACATTTCATTGATCCGGGATCCAAATGTTTAGACAAACCGTCCTTTTTCCGTACGTTTTCTATTGATTTGATGCAAACCTGTGTTCGATTTCAATCCATTGTGAATGGTTTTCGGTTTTATGCTCTAATTAATCCTATGAGTATCAGCGAGGCTGAGTTCGAACACATCTGTGATGGGATTTATGATGACCGGGAGACGATTATTAAATATAATCCTATCGGTACACCAGAAGAAATCATGCTTTGGATGCTGATGAACTGTTTGGTAGCCTATCTCAGCCTGACCGAGATGGAAACTCCCGTCTTAACGGGAAAACCGAATGTCAATACGTATCGTGATGCGATTATTTATATTCTAAATGACAGAAAATCCGGCATCTTTGACGAACAGCCGTATTTGGATAGGCTTGTAAACCCATGATAATTAAACAATTTGTGATCACGTCCTTTCAGCAAAATACCCGCATCGTCGCTTGCGAAGGTACGCGAAAGGCAATCTGCATCGATCCAGGAGAAAAATGCGAAGATATTGTCGATTTCGTTCACGATAACGATCTGGAATTGCAGGCGATCACACTTACTCACGGCCATCTTGATCATGTCGGAGGTACGGCCGATCTGCATATAATATTTCCAGAGGCCGATGTCATATTGCATAAAGACGACGAAGACCTTTATTACGGATTGCCGCAACAGCCATTGTTCATGGGCATTGCGCCGCACCAGATGAAGGCTCTTGGATTCGATTATGCAGATCCGCCAAAGCTTACACGCAATTGGATACACGGTGAGATTTACGCCGTTGGCGATCTTAAATTCAAAGTTTTACATTGTCCCGGACATACCAGGGGCCACGTCGTTTTGGCCGAGGAAACGGAACGAAAAGTTTTCGTGGGAGATTGCCTTTTTGAAGGTTCAATCGGCCGAACCGATCTGCCCGGCGGCAGCTATGAGCAACTTATGGATTCGATAAACGGCAAAATACTAACTTTGGGTGACGATTTTACCGTATATTCGGGCCACGGCAGCGAGACGACGATAGGCCGGGAAAAAGCTAAGAACCCGTTTCTCACGGGTGTTTATCAAATGACTAGAGGAAAATTTATTTGAGGCAAGAGAATAAAACTATGCGAACAATTCTATCTTTACTGCTATTGCTGAACTTCGGTATTGCCCAGACTTTCGCTCATGGCGACAACCGTCATTTCGCAAATAAGCAGGATGTAAAAGTTACAACGGTGAAAGTTAGCGGAAATGTCTATATGCTGCAGGGACGCGGCGGGAATATCGGTGCGGTCGTTGGGCCGGACGGTATTTTGATCGTTGATGACGATTATAAAGCGGTCAGCCAAAAGCTGAGCGATGCACTGAAAGAACTAGGCTCGGCCACGCCGAGGTTCATATTCAACACACACTGGCACACCGACCACACCGAGGGAAATCAATTCTTCGGCAAAGATTCGATCATCGTCGCGCATGAAAATGTGCGGAAACGGATGATCGATCCGCCCATTATCTTCGGTGAAAAGACGGCTCCCTATGCTTCGATTGCCTTGCCGATAGTGACGTACACGGAAAGTATGTCGATTCACATCAACGGCGAAGAGATCAAAGCGGTCCACTATCCGAACGGCCATACGGATGGCGATACGATCGTCTTTTTCATCAAAGCGAACGTCGTACATCTGGGCGATGATTTTTTTGTCGGGCGATTTCCATTTGTCGATCTCGACAGCGGCGGCAGCGTGCAGGGTTTGATAAACAATATCGCTAATCTTATCCAGACGATCCCGGCCGACGCTAAACTGATTCCCGGACACGGTCCTTTGTCCACGCACAACGATCTAAAGGCTTATCATCAGGCCCTCGTCGAAACATCAAAATTCGTGCAGGACGAAATGAAAAAGAAGAAGCCGCTGGATGAGATCAAAAAAGGCGGCTTGCCTGAAAAATATAAAGAATTCGGAAGCGGTTTTATTAAAACCGAATTTTGGATTGAAACGGTTTACAAAAGCTACTCAAAAAAATAACGGATGGACATTTTATCGGCCGCAAAAGGCTCGAAAAGCGCAAAAGAATTTTTTTGCACTTTTCGAGCC
>JACMMN010000123.1 GCA_014379075.1 Pyrinomonadaceae bacterium
AAAGTGCGGCCCTCGCTGCGAAAAGTGAAACACAAAAAGGAACCGGAGGCGGAATATTGATGCCGTAGATACGGTGTGGCCGCCCGCCAACTGAACAATATGGCAAATTACAACGACGACTACGAAAAGCCTGTAAACATTTGGGCCCGGCCAAAAATGAATGTAACCTTCCGCGCCGAGATCATGCCGGGAACATCGCGAGCGGAAAGGACCTACAAGATCGAAAAGGTACTGGCAAACGAACGGGTGACGCTGCAGGGATTTGCGGGCGAGTATCGGGAAACGGCATTTGAAGCGATCAACTTTCTCCGCGACAAGGAAAGCTAAAACTCGTAAACTTTGCCGACTTCAAGTATCTCAAGATTTGGGATCTCTTCCGCCTTTAACTGCTCGATCACCTCATCGCGATACATCGGCTTGAGGTTGATGACGTAAACCGGAAATCGCCGCTCCCCGATCTTTTCAAGCTCCGCCCTCAACCGTTTTGGCGTCAAATGAAACGACGCCTCGGCCAGATCGTCAAGCTCATCTGGAAAAGCGCATTCGACCATCATGGCTTTCAAATTGGCCGATGAGCCGCACTCTCGCCATATCTCATCCGTCTCAGCAGTATCGCCAGTGATGGCAATCGACGCCGTGCGGTCGGAGATGAAATACCCGTTAGAGCCTACCTGATGATTGACCGGCACGCTTCGCACAGACAAATGCGCGGCTTCAAACACGGTGCCCTGTGAGAATTCATGATATTCGATAACCGCTCCAAAATCATTTTTTAGCTCGGAAAATCGCGGATAAACAGCCCAGTTAAAGATATCCCGCTCGAGTATGTCGATGCTCTCGCGTGTCGCGTGGATGCGGATCGGCTCCTTCAGCATCGCAAAAAGATCGTCGATATACATCGGAAGCGCGGCAATATGGTCGAGGTGTGGATGCGTGAGGATGATATCACGCACCTGTTCCCGCTGGACGTCTGTGCACGAAAAGGCGAGGCATCCGGCGTCGATCGCCACGCGGTCGTCGATAATGATCGACAACAAATGCTGCCGCTGCGAAGCGCATCCATTTTCGTCAATCGAACTTGGCAGTAATTGAACCTTCATCTCTAACGTGTCCGAGTCCGACGCCTGCTCTTCATAAAATCTAATTGCTGATTTTGCAGTAAAGAATAACAGCGATAGTTTAGTTAAGGCAAACTCGACAAAACCTTTCGTAAACAAAAAAACGCGGCCTTTTTAATAGCCGCGTTTCCCAATTTCTTTAATTATCGCCCGAAGAGCCTAGCCTTCATTCGGCTGCTGATTGGATCCGAAGAGCACATCGAGCGCCGCCTTGGTTTCATCGGCTTTTCGATGCTTTATATCCGCGACCCAACCAGTCACAGTCATCACCATTTCACGAGCCGCGTTGCGTGGCGTTGCGTTCTTCCGCTTTTTAGCGGGCCTTGCAGCGGCGTCAACTTTCTTTACCACCTTGATCTTTGTCATTTCTGTCATTTTCCTATTGCAAGACGTTCATCCCGTCCTCGCGTCAGCAAACCAGATTATTGCGATTTTGCTGTTGATTGGATTACGAAGGAGCTTGGCGGGTTGTTCCAAAAATCTTCGCCCCGCGTTGACACGACGCGTGTTTCATTGCACCGTATCAATACACACCTCCCCAATAGAGGAACGCACGAATGATGAGAACAGTTTTCGCTTGTATTGCAGCTTTAATACTCACGTCGGCAATCGCTGCCCAAGATAGGCCAACGGCGTTTATTAACGCCCGAATAATCCCTATCGTCGGCGAGCCGATCGAACAGGGCATTTTAATGGTCAAGAACGGGAAGATCACCGCCGTCGGCGATGCTCGAACCGTGCGGCTTTCGTCGGACGTCGTCATCATCGACGCAAAAGGCAAGGTCATCATGCCCGGACTCGTCGATACGCACAGTCACATTGGGGAAGGTTCGGGAGCCGATGGCTCGACGCCGATCCAGCCCGATGTGCGGCTGCTCGACGGGTTTAATGTGCGTTCATCGAGTTTGCAGAGGGCACAGTCGGGCGGAATCACCACCGTCAATGTGATGCCCGGTTCGGGGCATCTCGACAGCGGGCAGACTCTGTATATCAAGCTTCGCGACGGTGCGGTAAAAGTTGACGACCTTCTGCTCTACGACGCGGAAGGCAAATATATGGGCGGCATCAAGTTCGCTAACGGGACTAATTCATTGCGCGCGGGCGGCGGTGCGTTTCCGGGAACGCGGGCAAAATCAGCGGCCCTGGTTCGCGAGCAGTTCATCAAGGCCCAGGAATACCGCGAAAAGATAACTAAGGCGGCGGGTGACGCGACGAAGTTGCCCGCCCGTGACCTCGCGATGGAGGCTCTGCTGGAAGTTCTCGACCGCAAGCGGATGGTGCATTTTCACACGCATCGGCACGACGACATTATGACGGCCTTACGTTTGCAGAAAGAGTTCGGCTTTCGGATAGTTCTACAGCACGTCTC
This sequence comes from Pyrinomonadaceae bacterium, assembly GCA_014379075.1. GTDB lineage: Bacteria > Acidobacteriota > Blastocatellia > Pyrinomonadales > Pyrinomonadaceae > OLB17. Next base: position 2,488 of record JACMMN010000123.1, read on the forward strand.
CGAGGCGTGGAAGGTCGCCGA
>JACMMN010000124.1 GCA_014379075.1 Pyrinomonadaceae bacterium
AGGATGAGGTCGAAAGGCCGACGGGAAGTTTGGCGACGCCGACAAACGGTTCGCTGGAGGCGATGATCATTCAGGAAGAGCGTGAAGAATTGCTTGCGTCAGTCCGGCGCCTTCCTACTACCGCTCAAGTCCAATTGCCCGACCAGGCGACCGAATCTCCGGCTTATGTTCGCGGAGCAGTTCCGCAGCCCGCGACGGCTAATCCGGTGCCGTCAGAAAGTCAGACGGGTTCGCCCGCCGTAAATTCGGCCGCGGCAGCATTAAATTTACGTCCGATCGATTCAAGCGTTAAAACCTTGGATATAGGCAAGACCGCCGACACATCGATGCAGAATATTGAACCGGACCAAACGCCTGTTGCGATGCCTGACGCGGCAGCCGTGCCGGCCGTTTCCCCTGCTCCGCTTGCGGAATTGCAGATATCGGCGGACATGCCGGTGATGAAGAAGGGCGATAAAACAAAGATCGCGATAATGGTAAAGAGCACGTCATTGTTCCGATCAGCCGTGCTTGGCCTAAGATTTGACGATAAAAAGCTTGCGGTCCGCTCGGTGAGTTTCGGTGATATTTTCGGTGCGGGTATCGCAAATACGAATGCCGCTCCGTTCCTGAATCAGGACGGCAAGATGAACGTTTCGCTGTCGCTGGCTCAGGGTACTGTCGGCAGCGGTTCGGGAATTCTCGCTTATGTCGAGATCGAAGCGTTGACTGATGGAAAACCCGAAATGACGCTGGAAAAGGATGTGCTGAATTTTCTGGCGGCCGACGGCAAGAATTTCGCGGTGAAGTTCTAAAATGGAACTCAAAGTTCAAAGTTTAAAGTTCAACGCCAAAAATGATCACGGCTTTACTTTGTTCGAACTCGTGGTGACGCTGACCGTGCTTTCGGTGCTTATCATGGGAACGATACCGCTTGCACAGAATGCGGTAAAACGCCAAAGGGAACTCAGGCTGCGGGAAAGCCTGCGAATGATGCGAAGCGCGATAGACGAATTCAAGCGCGATACGCTTGGAGCATGTCCGGCGGGTGCGGTGACGCCGGGTAATACCGGGCGCGGTTCCGGTCCCGGCGGAGCGCCGACTGACCCTCGAAGCCGAGTGGTTATCGATGACTGCACCATCTTCGATTCCGAAAATCTCGACCGTTTTCCGCCGTCGTTGGATGTCCTTGCCGATGGTGTAAAGGTGAAGCAACGAGGCCTCAATCTACAAGGCGGCCGTCCGTTCGACGACAGGAATGCGACGGAGCTTAATACAACGGAAGAGGTGCTCAAATATTACTTGCGAGAACTTCCCGTCGACCCGATGACGGGTGAAAAGGACTGGAAATTGCGCTCGTCGTATCAATCGAAGGACGATGAAAATTGGGACGACGTAAATGTTTTTGATGTTCGTTCTGCTTCGGATGAAGAGGCCTTGAATGGAGAGAAATATAGTGACTGGTAGGGAATGGTTGGCAATAGGCGGTTGGCGGACGGCAGTAAAAACCGAATCCAAAAACATATCAAAACTTCAGCGGGGATTTTCGCTGCTGGAACTTATGATCGCGATGTTTATCATGATCATCCTGCTCTCCGTTGCACTGCCGACCTATCAGAGGAGCGTTCAGCATGCCAGGGAAACTGTCTTGAAGGAAAACCTTTGGCAGATGAGGCGGGCGATCGATCAATTTGCGGCGGATAAGGGCAAACTGCCTCAATCGGTGGACGAACTGGTCGAAGGTAAGTATCTTCGCGAAAAACCTATCGATCCGATCAGCGAAAAGAACGAATGGACTGAAATTCAGGGAGAAGACCCGTCGTCGCCGGATGCCGAGGAAGGCATGAAGGACGTCAAAAGCTTGGCCGAAGGCGAAGACAGCGAAGGGAAAAAGTACGAGGAATATTAAAAAGTAAAAAGTAAAAAGGACAAAGTAAAAAGTAAAACCGGAAAGAAGACGTTAAGGCACTTTTTACTTTGTACTTTAATGCATATGTTATCTGTATTGACGGAACCGAATTATCCGAAAGCCGCAATTGGGCTTGAAAAAGACAGTGTTACGGCGCTCGCTTTGCAAAAAGAAGGGCGCGGGTCCTTTGGCATTAAACAGGCGGCGACCATTGAATTGCCGTCGAATTTGCTGAACCCGAGTTTTCTGGAAAAGAATATTACGAACCCATCGGAACTTCGGGTGTTTTTAGAAGAAGCTGTCGTTACTTCGGGTTTGATGAACCAAAAACTGTGGTCGGTTTCGCTCCCGAGCAATACCGCACGCTCCGCCATTTTGACGCTCGACAGCGGCGCGGTGAAAACCGAGTCCGAAGAAATACTCGATTGGAAAGCTGAACAAAGCTTTGGAGCTCCGGCGGCCGAACTTAGGATCACGCGGCAAAAGATAGCTCCGGACAAGGAAGGAAAGACGCGATATTTTGCGACCGCCGTCAAACTGTCCATTATCGACGAATACGAGACCATTTTCGAAAACCTTGGCTGGAAAACCGGGTTGATACTGCCGCGAGCGGTAAGCGAAACCCGGTGGCTGGTCGATAATTCGGCCGACACGGATTCGATGCTTATCAGTTCGCAAAACGATGGGTTTACTGCCCTGCTTTTGCGCCGCGGCGAACCGGCGGTCGTTCGTTCCGTCACATGCACGGTCAGCGAGCGGGACGACGAGATCTACCGTCTGCTTATGTTTTACAACGACCGTTTCGCAGATGACCGGAGCGGGAATTTTCTCGACAAACTCCTGGTTGTCGGCAAAGATATGGTGGCGGCAAAGATCAAGGAAATTTCTGCCGAAGCTTTGGGCACCGCGCTTCGCATACTGCGCCCGGAAGAAGTCGGCCTCAATATTCCGGCGAGCAGCCTCAACTTCGACGATATTGCAGCCCCGGCCGGCCTGGCGGCATATGGATACCGGTAAGAGAAATGTCAGACCTCAGATGTCAGATGTCAGTATAAAAAAGACTTTTTTCGATCGGATATATTTTCTGCCATCCGACATCCGACATCCAGCATCTGATAACTACCTCCTTCGTCTCGTCACATTTGTGTTTTATAATGATCCCCGCGCTTGTTTAATTAGAATGGCATCCAACTCTTTTTGCGTGGAACTATCTAAATTAATTTAGCGTACCCAAATAAAGCAATATGACAGCATTACCGATCGCACTCGAAAATATACGGGATCTAACTGACGGCGAATTGATCGTAAACGCCATTCGGGGCCGCGAAGACGGCTTTGAAGAGCTTGTGCGGCGCTATCAAAGGCCGATCACCGGCTATGTTTTCCGTATGCTTGGCGACTACGAGTTTTCGCTCGATGTGACGCAGGAAGTTTTTATAAAGGTCTATAATTCGCTCGAAAGGTACAGCTCGGAATACAAATTCTCAACCTGGCTTTACCGCATTGCCCACAACGCCGCCATCGACCACATGCGGCGAAATTCAATAAATACCCAAAGTATCGAAACCGAAAATGCGGACGGCACGTATCAACTCCAGATCGAGAGTCCGAATCCATCGCCGGAGCAGGATCGAGAAAGAAGCGAGTGGCGGACGGAGATCGATGCAGTAGTAAAACGTCTGCCCGCTCCGTACCGCGAGCTGATCTTGCTGAGGCATTCGCAGGATCTGAGTTACGACGAGATCGCGGAGATCACAAACCTGCCGCTCGGAACGGTCAAAAACCGCTTGTTCCGGGCAAGGGAGATGATGCGGGAGATTTTTCTCGAACGAGGATTTTTGGGTATTTAAGATAGGGGTTGTATTTCGGCCGAATGACATCGCAAATTTCTCCAATTCAGGATAGCTGCCCATCCGGCGAAATATCCGCCTATATCGATGGCGAATTGTCACCGGTTGAAGAAATAGAAGTGGAAAGCCACTTTGGCGTGTGCATCATATGCAGTACGGAATTGAACCGGCAAAAGAGTTTTCTGTCCGCTCTCAGCTCATCTCTCGAAAGAGAGAAAGAATTCGAACTTCCAAAAAATTTTACAAAAACGATCGTCGCGAATGCCGAAAGCCGCGTCAGCGGCCTGCGGCGTCCTCGTGAACGTTTTAATGCCGTTTTCATTTGTACGGCCTTATTTTTATTTATTCTTTTTGCACTGGGAAGCGATGCGGAAACTTTGTTCGGTATTTTCGTGGTGGTTCTGGAAAAGGCCGCGGCCGTAGGAGCTTTTGCTTTTCGTTTGGTCTACAGTGTTTCCCTCGGCGCGGTCGTGGTTGCCCGTTCTCTTTCTTCTCAAATTCTTTTTAGCTCGTACCTATCGTTCCTATTTTTCGCCGGTTTATTCGGATTCTTGCTTTTCGCCTGTTCACGTTTGATACTTCGCAGCGATCGATCCTAGTAATAAGTCGATTTGAAAGTGGGACACACCTTAACAATAAAATCTGCCTTGTTTTTTGAACGGCTTACACAGCTGCATCTCTTTGCTGCGTTCACACTTCTTTTGATCGTGCCGATGTCCTTTTTAGCCCAGGGCCAGACGACACTTTCGGCCGATCAGCAGACGATGACGGTCGAGAATGCTCCTGAAACCGAGGTCATCTCTTTCGGCAAAAACGTGATTGTAAAGCAAAGCGCCAAGGGAGTTTTTGCGTTCGGCGGCGACATAATTATCGAGGGCCGCGTGGAAGGCGACGTCGGGACAATCGGCGGTTCGGTAATACAGAAGAAAGATGCCTTTGTGGGCGGCGACGTTATCGTGATCGGCGGATCGTACAAGCCCGAGATCCAGGAACCTCTTCGAACCGAAGGTAAGGAAACGATAATGATCGGCGTATTTGAGGAAGAATTCCGCAGCCTTTCACAGAATCCGTCTCAGATCTTTTCGCCAAGCTTTACTCCCGCATTTTTCGCCCAGCGTGCACTATCGATACTATTCTGGTTCGTCGTTTCTCTTGCATTTGCGACGATCGCTCCGGGTGCCGTCAGCCGGGCGATCGCCCGCATACATCTTTCAACTTTGAAGGTGATCGGGATCGGCTTTTTTGCACTGTTGATAACGACTATCGGGGTTATCGGAAGCCTAAGCTTTCTGCCGAATTATCTGAGCGGGGTTCTCGGGCTTATGACCTTTGTTTTGCTTTTGCTTGCTTATGTTTTCGGCCGTGTCGCGCTGCACGTCAGCTTTGGCAAACTACTGCAAAAACACTTCCTGTCAGAAAGGAATGGATCGGAAACACTGGCGATCTTTATCGGTGTGGTAGTTTGGACGGTTCTTTTGTCGATCCCATACCTATGGACGCTCGCTCTTTTGGCACTGTTTTCAGCCGGGATCGGACTCGTTTTGACCGCACGTTCGACAACCGCATGGAAGACGAGCTAAAACCTTCATCTGCTTTGTTTACAAATCTTTACAATTAAAATCAAACCTTGCCGCCGCTAAATACGTCATACTTTCTTCGAAAGCAACTTTTCGAATGTTGCGGCGTATAATTAACCAGGTAGTTCATGTTCATATGCGAAATAAAATAATTCTATTCTTGTCGATCTCACTGCTTTTCGGCACATTTTCAATGATATCGGCCCAAGGGGCTCCAAAGCAGGTCGCGGCAAAAGGCGAGGTCGTTTCCGTCGAACCGATGAAGATCGTTCTCCGGACGGATGACGGGCCGCTCGATCTCGTTTTGAATTCGAATACCATTTACAAACGTGTTTCGCCAGACAAGCCGGACGTGAAATCGGCGGTTGCTTCGGTTCTGGCGGATATCGGCGTCGGCGACAAATTGGTGGCGGCCGGTGCATTTTCCGACGATCGGAAAACATTGCTGGCACGATCGATTTACTTGATGACGAAAGCGGATATCACTCAAAGACAGTCGAAGGATAGCGAGCAGTGGAAAACGCGCGGAATTTCTGGCCGCGTTTCCAAGATCGATCCGCAAACGAATCAAATAAGCATAGAAGTCCGCGGCCTCGCGA
>JACMMN010000125.1 GCA_014379075.1 Pyrinomonadaceae bacterium
CTACGATTTCGGTACGACGCTGATGAATATCGGCGATATGATGCCCGCTTCGCAGAAAAAGGAAATGGTCGCGTTTTTCCAGCGTGAATTGCAAACGCCGACCTGGATGCGTGCACTTTCGACCAAGGATCTGGACGTAACATTCAGCATTCGCCCGGATCATCAATGGACCGGTGCATATTGCTCGTGGCCGGCTTTGGCTTTGAGCGGCTTATTCGTCGCCGGCGAAACCGATATTGCATTCGAATGGATGAAGGGACTGGCGAAATCGAGCATGCAGGGGCCTTACGCACAGGCACATTTTACCGAGACGTTTCTCGAACCCGAATCGAACGGCGGAGCCACGAAATGCACATCAGATCCGCCGTATATCAATGATTGGGCGTGTGTTTCGGGCTGTAATTATCTGGAGCCGATCGTCGATTCGATCTTCGGCGTCAATGCCGGATTGTTCGGCGAGATCACCGCCAAACCGCAATTCGGCAAGTTTGACGCGAATGCAGAACTGCGGAATATTAATTATCAGGGCAAAAAATACACGGCTGGAAAGAACGGAATCCGTGCGGTATAGGAACGCAGGCAGCCTGCCTGCACGCGGAGTCCCCGAACGCGTTACGTTAGCATTAAGAGCGTCGCCTAACGGTTGTTCGCGTTGAACCAACGCTCATTGCAGGCAGGCTGCCTGCGTTCCAGTCAAGAATATGACACGAATCAATTTTATTGCATTTTTCATGTTTGCTGTATTGGCGGGATTCCCCACGGTTGCGCAGACTGCTTCATCACCTTTTGCGACCGAAGCCGCTGCCCGGTATTGGATGCAGCCCGACGTAGTTTACGGCACCGCGAACAATACGCAGCTTAAACTGGACATCTGGTATCCGAACGCCAGTAAAACGCCAACACCGACCTTAGTTTATATTCACGGCGGCGGCTGGATTTTCGGTATTAAGGAAGCGAGCGTTTTGGAGTTTATTCCATTTCTGGAAAAAGGCTGGCGGGTCGTGAATGTCGAATACCGGATGGCTTCGAATTCGCTTGCTCCGGCGGCGGTCGAGGATACGCGGTGTGCTCTTCGCTGGGTTTTTCAGAACGCGAAACAATGGAATTTCGACACGTCGAAGATCGTGCTGACCGGGCATTCCGCCGGCGGCCACCTTTCGCTGATCACGGGAATGCTGCCGGATAAAACGCCTTTTGACAACAATTGCTACGGCGACGAAAAAATGCCGGTTGCGGCAATTATAAATTGGTACGGGATCAGCGATGTCAACGATATTATTCAAGGGCCGAACCTTAAAAACTACGCGGTGATGTGGATGGGCAGCCAGCCGAATGCAACAGAGGTGGCACGAAGCGTTTCACCGCTGACTTACGTTCGCCCAGGCCTGCCGCCAGTCCTTTCGATCCACGGTGATAAAGACAGCGTCGTTCCGTATTCGCACAGCGTCCGTCTGCACGAAGCTCTCGATAAGGCGAATGTGAAAAACCAGTTGTTTACGATAAAGGGCGGCGACCACGGTGGCTTCCCGCAAGCCGATTATGTCAGATCTTATGCCGAGATATGGAAATTTTTGAAGGATAATAAGATCGCAGATTAACTCCGCTTTTTCGTGTTGTTTTGTGTGTTTTTGTGGTTCCAGTCTTTAGAGAAAACTGTAACCACGAAACAAGAAAAAAGACATGAAAATAATAGAAAAAGAGAGCCGTGAAACAGGCCAAATCATAGTTTATGAAAATCGTAGATATCAGAGCGACGACCGTCACCGTGCCGCTGGAAGCGCCACTGCGGCATGCCGCCGGATGCCATTGGGGACGATTTGTGCGTACGATAGTTGAGGTGGAAACCGACGAAGGTATAATCGGCCTCGGCGAAATGGGCGGCGGCGGCGAGTCGGCCGAGGCGATTTTTCGGTCGATGAAAAGCTATTTGTTCGGGCACGATCCGGCACGGCTCGAAGAGATGCGCTTCAAGATCGCCAATCCGACTGCATCGCTTTACAACAACCGGACGCAGATATTAGCGGCTCTCGAATTCGCCTGCCTAGATATAATCGGTCAGAAATGGGGCGTTCCGGTCTATGACATACTCGGCGGAAAATTGCAGGATGAAGTTCCGTTTGCATCGTATTTATTCTTTCGCTATGCCAATTCCAAAGACGGCAGCGGCGAAGTGCGAACAGTAGAACGGCTCGTCGAGCACGCAAAAGACCTGAAAGCGAAACACGGTTTCACTTCGCATAAACTGAAAGGCGGCGTCTTTCATCCCGAATACGAACTGGAATGTTACCGCGCTGTCGCCGCCGAACTCGGCACCGATGCGATGAGCGGCGATTCTTTCCGTTTCGATCCTAATGCGGCGTGGTCGACGGAGCAAGCGATCTGGTTCGGACAGCAGATCGAAGACATCCGCAACGATTATTTCGAAGACCCGGTTTTCGGCCTCCACGGAATGCGTCGGACACGCGAGAAGGTACGGATGCCGCTCGCGACTAACACCGTAGTCGTTAATTTCGAGCAGCTTGCGGCCAATGTTCTGAACACTGCGGTCGACGTTATTTTGCTCGACACAACATTTTGGGGCGGCATCCGGCAATGCGTAAAAGCGGCGGGTGTGTGCGAGACTTTTCAATTGGGTGTTGCCGTGCATTCGTCGGGCGAGCTTGGAATTCAGCTCGCGACGATGCTGCATCTCGGTGCCGTGATCCCGAATTTGAGCTTTGCGGCGGACGCACATTATCATCATTTAACCGACGATATTATCGAAGGCGGCTTGATGAAATACGAGAACGGCAGGATAAAAGTGCCGACATCGCCGGGGCTTGGTATAAAATTGAATCGCGATAAATTGAAGGAGTATAATGAGTTATACAAACGCCTTGGCGGCTACGCCTACGATCAGGACCCGATGCGGCCGGGCTGGACACCTACTGTCCCGAATAATAGATGGGCCGATCATAATGATGATCGAACGCCGGAAATAGATTTTTAGAAGTTTATGAAGTTAGTCACATTCAACACCGGAACGACGCCTTCGAGCGGGGAAAAACGTTACCGCGTCGGTGCGTTCGTCGGTGAAAACGAGATCGCCGACCTGACGCCTTCGGTCCTGCCGCTAGGCTTGAGCGCGGCCGAGATCCTGCGGTGTTACGATCTCGATATTGATTTTGTCACGCCGGCGATGGAGGCA
>JACMMN010000126.1 GCA_014379075.1 Pyrinomonadaceae bacterium
ATAAACCAGGTTATTTCCCAGCGGATTCAAATAATCCATCCGGTCCGTAATGACGATACCTTGCTGATATTTTTTGTATTCGAACAGCTTCTCCATTCCCGTGTGGAGATAGCCGATGTCGGGAATTGCTTTGACAACAAGTTCACCGTCGAGCCGCAGATCGAGCCGCAGAACACCGTGCGTCGATGGATGCTGCGGCCCCATCGAAAGGGTCATCTCGGAATCGAGCGGCTGATCGGCCAGTTCGAGTTGGCTCGGAATATTGTTTACTGCTGTGCTCATAGTCTGGCGAATCGTCAATTGTAAATCGTGCAAAGATATAGGTCGAAAAGTGATTTACCAGCTAATTCATGCTGTAGGGCTCGTAACCCCGTAAAGGATAATCCTTCCGCAACGCGTGCCCGTCGAAATCGCTCGGCAGCAAGATTCTTCGCAAATCGGGATGGCCGTCAAATATGACCCCGAAAAGATCATACGTTTCGCGTTCGTGCCAGTCCGCCGTTTTCCAAATAGTAGTTACGGTTGGCACTTTGGGATCATCCTCGCTTAGTAAGACCTTTAATCGCAGTCGGCTGTAATTTTCGGTGGAAAATAGATGATAGTTGATCTCAAAACGCGGATCTTCCTCTGGGCCTCGGTCGGCCCCGCAAAGGTCGGCGAGCATATCGAACCCGTGTTTGGTTTTCAGCGCCCAACAAACATCGACAATCGATTCGCGAGGAACAAAAGCCGTGACCTCGTCGAAAGATTCCTTGAAGTCGGTAATCCAGGCGGTGTTCTCTTCCTTTAGTTTTTGGACAAATTCGTGAAGTTTTTCAGTCATAAAATTTTGCAGAAGCGCTCAACGCCCTTACTAACGTCCAGGCTTCTGCATTAATTCTTTCATCGAAAATCTCTAGGACGAGCGCCGTTTTTCATGCCGTGATGGAATCGAGTACGGTCGCGATACTTCGTTTTGAGCAACTTCGATCTCCGTTTCGCGCTCCAATGCAGTTCCTTCCGTTACCGGCAATGTTCCCGGCACGACGGATACGCGCGATTCCGGATGATATGTATCTCTGCGGTCCGTCACCGATTCTCCCATTATCTTGTCCTGCAGCATCATGATCGCGTGAACGAGCATTTCAGGACGCGGCGGGCATCCCGGGACATAAATGTCGACCGGAACGATCTTATCAACACCCTGAACAATGGCGTAATTATCGAAAACGCCGCCCGACGTCGCGCATGCGCCCATCGAAATAACCCATTTCGGTTCAGGCATTTGATCGTAAATACGCCGCAGAACCGGTGCCATTTTGCGCGATACGCGGCCAGAAACAATCATTACATCGGCCTGCCGCGGCGACGCCCGGAATGTCTCTGCTCCGAATCGCGAAAGGTCGTTTCGAGCAGAAACAGTGTTCATCATCTCGATCGCGCAGCAAGCGAGGCCAAAAGTCGCTGGCCAAAGGCTAGATTTTCTCGCCCAATTGATGACCGCATCGAGTTTGACCGTTACAACGTCGGGTAGTGACTCGAATAATGCATTTTCTAAACCCATAATACTTTTTGGCTATGAACCCCACAAACTCTAAAACTGCCTACGCCGCCATCTTCATTTCCGACGCACGCTTTTGCTTTGCAGCCAGTTTGGCTTCGGCTCGTGCCTCGACGCGGGCCTGAATGCCCCAATCGAAAGTGCCCTTTCGCCACACATAAATATATCCGACGATCAAGGTGCCGATGAAAACTAAAATTTCGATCAAAGCGATCGTTCCGTATGCGATTCCGCTAATTTGTTCCTGCGCGATCAGCGTCTTAAAAGCGACCGCGAACGGGATCATAAACAATACTTCTATATCGAAAAGCAGAAAGATCACGGCGACGGTGTAAAATTTGATCGAAAACCGATCGCGGGCGCCGCCGACCGGATCTTTTCCGCATTCGTAAGGCATCAATTTCGTTGCCGTACGCTTGCGCGGACCGATCAATTGGGTCACCAGCAACTGGCTAACCGCGAAGCCCATCGCGACAAGGAACATTATCCCGATCGGGGCGTAATCCATCAGGCTATACTCTGACATCGATACCTCTGAAATTTACTCTAAAATTCGGAAAGCAAATGCATAATTTCCCCTGAAATCACAAGAAATTCGGCGTAAACTCAATCGTAAGTTAAGCATCATTTAGTGTCAAGGCAATGAGCAATCAGGCGCGATTGATATTTGGTCGTATTTTACAAGGCCTAATATCTATCACGAGGCGATGCTCACAGATTTATTTATTGACCCAAAACTAACACGTATGTTAATTTTAGAAGTGGTTGCTTCAATTCCGAACTTGCCGTCCTTTTTCTCTCGCCATTCTAATTAAAACATTGTGATAACCGGGTTCAATACAGACATCGAATTTGAGGGCGTAACGTATCACGTCCAGACGGAAGACAAAGGGCGGTCGAGGCCTATAATTCTCTCATTGGTTTATGACCGAGGCACGATCCTGGCCAGCAAGCGCCTGCCTTATGATGATCTTTTAGTCGACGAATTTGACGAAAAACTGCTCACCGAACGGCTGCAAAAGCAGCATCGGTTGATCTGCGCGGCGGTTCAGGCCGGGAGAATAGAAGAACTGAAGCAAATGACCGCCCGGTCGGCTGATGCGGCCAAGAAAAATCTCGACTCGAATTTCGAGGTTGCGGCAACCGCTTCGAATAGAAAAAGCGTTTCGTCGCAGAACAGCTTGGTCGTTTCGGTCGAAAACAACCTTTATAATCTTGAATCGCCCATACCCAGGCCGTTTTTTGAAACCGGAAACGAATCCTTTTTCGATGTGGCGGACGAATCGATGATCGATGGCGTTAGTATTATTGGAGATGAGCTGGGCGAGATCATTTTGCCTGAAGAAGCGGTCGAGGTACTCGGAAATTTAGACGGTTCTGCTCGACCGACCAACAATAAACTGAGTATCGAGATTTTGGGAGAAACGAACTTCAAGGGCGGCGAACGAAGAACACTCGGCTTTATGGTTTGCCGAGGCAGCGAGCGAAAAGTGGTCGGCGATGCTCAGATAATGGTTAAAATTATCGGATCGAGCTTTCGGCCGCTGATCTTTCATGCATCGACCGATAGTAACGGACTCGCGACGGTTAATTTTCAATTGCCGAGTTTTACAACCGGCCGGGCGGCATTTCTTGTGCGGGCGATGAACGACGGTGAAGAGGTCGAAATGCGCCGATCGATCGCTCACGGATAGCGTCGGGCGGTTGGTTCGTTCACGGATTGCCGTTATAATAGTAGGCAGATGAATGTAATCTTAAACGGTGAAAAAAAAGAGATTCCGAGCGGCATCGATCTTGAATCACTGCTCACCCACCTTTCGCTGCCTGTAAAGCGGGTCGCAATCGAACTTAATAAGGAAGTAGTTCGGCGTAAAGACTGGGAAAGCATAAAATTGAGTGAAGCCGACAGGATCGAAGTAGTGCATTTTGTCGGGGGCGGATAAATAATAAGGTTCAAGTTTCAGATTTTAAGTTGCGGGGCGTATAAACGTTCCGCTTTTTTATTCGATAGTGACTATTTAAATCTCCGTAACTTGAAACTTGGAACCTGAAACCTGAAACTAATAGGTATGCCGGATACTTTTTTACTTGCGGGAAAGCCTTTTACTTCACGACTTATTATCGGAACTGGAAAATACCGCTCATTTGCGGAAATGCAGGCGGCCCATGCCGCCTCCGGTGCTGAGATGGTTACGGTGGCCGTGAACCGCGTTCCACTCGACCGGGCGACCGAATCTTTTCTCGATCATCTTTCGCCTGAAATGCAGATATTGCCGAATACCGCGGGCTGTTACGACGTAGAACACGCTGTTCGCACGGCACGGCTTGCCCGCGAAGCCCTTGATACAGATTGGATAAAGCTCGAAGTGATCGGCGATCCGGTTACGCTTTTGCCCGATAACGAACAGACTCTGCAGGCAGCACGAATTTTAGTGAAAGAAGGCTTTATTGTTCTACCGTATTTTTCGGATGATCTGATAATGGCGAAAAAGCTGCTCGACGCAGGCTGTCCCGCGGTAATGCCTCTTGCCGCTCCGATAGGTTCGGGCCTTGGCGTTCAAAATCCCGCAAATTTAAAGATAATGCGCGAGCAGCTTCCCGATGCGACGATCATCGTCGATGCCGGAGTCGGTGTGCCAAGCGATGCGGCAATTGCGATGGAACTTGGAGCAGACGCTATACTAATGAACACCGCTATCGCGGAGGCCGGTGACTCCGCATCGATGGCAACCGCAATGAATTTTGCCGTGCAGGCCGGTAGATTAGCTTATCTTTCGGGCCGGATGCCGAAACGCCTGTACGCATCAGCGTCGAGTCCGATTGCGGGCGCGATCAATTAAGATATGTCTGCTCGAACGTCATTTTATTGTCGGGTGGATGAGCACATTGGCGATCAATAAATCTCAAAAGCAGGAAATGATAGACAGCGAACAGCCAAAAAACTTCGGACAAGGCTGGATCAGCGGTACGCTCTCGGTGACCTTGGGAGCGATCGGCGTCGGGGCCGTGCTTTGCTTTCATTTTCCTTGGCTGCTGACAATGCCGGAGCTTCGCGAGGTCTATCCGGTGCCGTATATTCGCGCATTGCTGCACCTTATTTTGGTAAGTTCGTTCGTGTTGGGAATGGTAAGCATCATGCTGCGCCGTAGTAAGGCGGCGGGTTTGACCGGGATGGCTCTCACGCTTCTTGCGGCTTTAATGGGCGGCTCGCGGGTGCCGATCGACGGCGAGATGACAAATGGGCCGTTTCTCGGGCTGGACTGGTTTTTGTTGAATCTCATCGTATTCTCCGCGCTTTTCATTCCGCTCGAACAACTCTTTGCAAAGCGAACCGAACAACCGATATTTCGACCGAGTTGGAGGACAGACCTGACGTACTTTTTCTTTAGTGCGGTTTTGGTGCAGCTAACCACGATTTTGACACTGAAGCCGGCTATGATCCTTTTTCAGTGGGCGGTGAACGCGGAAATTCAAACTTGGGTAGCGAGTCTTCCGTTCGTCGTCCAATTCCTCGCGATCCTTTTAGCCGCCGATCTGACGCAGTATTGGGTACATAGACTCTTTCATGCCGTACCGATACTTTGGCGTTTTCACGCAGTTCACCATTCGGCGGAATCGATGGATTGGCTTGCGGGTTCGCGTCTGCATCTTGTCGATGTCGCGGTGACCCGCGGCATCTCATATATTCCGATATATCTTCTGGGATTTGCCGAGGCTCCGATATTCGCTTACATAGTTTTTGTCAGTATCCAGGCAACATTCATTCATTCTAACCTGCGATTCGAGTTCGGCCCGCTGAGGTGGTTGACAGCCACGCCGCAGTTTCATCACTGGCATCATTGTGCCGATCCGGGACTCGTCGACAAGAATTTTGCAGTTCATCTGCCGTTGCTGGATCGGTTGTTCGGCACGTATTATCTCCCAAAAGGCGTCTGGCCGACTTCGTATGGAGTAATTGGAGGAGCCGAGACGGCAGTCGGATATTTTGGGCAATCGATCCAGCCGTTTTTGCCTATAAAGGTTGATAAAACTTCTATGATTGAGTAGATCGGGAAGAATGGGTCCCAGGCGAAAGTATCTAACTACGCGGATACCGAAAAAGTAGCGGCCGCCCTGGCGGTCAACTCATCAAAATGATTTTCAAGGTTTTCGTTTGTACCCCGAAGCCCGGCGACTACCTTTTTGCCCCATTCCACATATTCTTGCCTTCGCTCAAGCGGCCAGTCTGCCGGCGGATTTTCTATTACATCACGGATATTGCTGATCTTGTCGGCGAGCTTTACGAGCTTTGCCTGCGGGGACAGGTGCGGCGAGTGTTCAATTTGAAGCTGTTTGCGCTCGGCTTTCGGAAGTGATTTGTCGTCTGTAACTTCCATGACTATGGAAGAAACATCTTCACCGAAAAGCTCGGCGATCTCGGCCGCTGTAGTTTTGGTGTCCTCAACCGTGTCGTGCAGTATAGCGGCGGTCAGAACCGTATAATCGTCAACTTTGCCGATGTTCGTCAGCAAGCTTACGACCTCAAGCGGATGGTTGATATACGGCGATCCTTCGCTGCCCTTACGTGTCTGGCCGTCGTGTTTTTTGGCTGAGAAATATGCAGCGTGGGTGAATTTTGCTATGTCGGACATGAATTAGATACCTGCTTTATTTTATTACTTCAATCGCTAATGTCTGCTGCCCAAAAATGATAAATTCCGATGGGGCGATCTGCATTTCGCTGACGATCGTTTGAACGGCCGGTTTGATTCCGCCCGCTGTCCGGTCGTTGTTTAGGGTCGCCAGAACAGACGGCGGAAGATTCGGCATTTCGTTCGACCCGATTATTGCGCCGCTTGTCGTGCGGAATGTTTGGGCATACAGGCGGTCCGAGAGTTTTATTTTATTGATCGTCTGAATCAGCTCCGCTAAATCTCTCGGCACGAACTGTTGCGTTGCCGAACTCTGCTGAAGAGAATTTCCATCGCCGACCGTGATCGAGAACGCTCCGGCTGGCGTGTCTGCCGGAATTTTTACAGGGATCTTCTGCACGAATATTTTACCTGAATTAGTACGAGCAAAAGCCTGTATTTCGACTGTTTCACCAGCCCTGACCTGCGTGCGGTCAATCGACATTTTCTCCAATACGGCGGTTTTGCTGCCGTCGCCAGATTTCAAATTTAATTCGATCCCGCTTATTTCCATACCGTCAAAACGGCTCTTCATTAAGGCATTTACCGGCACGGCTACCGCCGCGGCGGCAAACTGCGTTGCCTGGCCCCCCGCAAAACGGCGGTCGATCCTGACCGGATCCTCACCCTTTATTTTTATCTCACCGGTTACTTCGACGGTCGAATCGCCGAGGCTTCGTTCCTGAGCAACCGCGGAGTTGTAAACTGTGATATTCAGCAGCAGCGGCGTTAAAAAATCGTCCTTGGCGACTTCGAAATTTATCGTATCGGTTTGCCCGCGGCTTGTTTCCACGTTGATCCTGACCGGAATCATCTTCGGAGCCTGTCCCAGTTTTCCGTAAACGCCCGTGGCACGATCCTGCGTCATGGTGCCTACCATCGCGTCCGGCACGGCAAGCTTGAAGGAATTATTTATATTAGGAATGACCGTCACGACATGCGATTCGGACATCGGCAGATCGGATACGCCAAGGCTCAAAAACGGGTGGCCAAATGCATATATTTTTTCGCCGTCACGCCATGTCACAGTTCCGGCCGCAGCCAGGCTGTAATCGCCGCGAGTTAACTGCATCGAAACCGAATCTCCGCCGAGCAGCGTCGTTTCGTTCGCCTTTTTGAGCGGTGTCATCGCCGCCGAACCGCCGACCGCCGAAACGGGCATCAATCCTGCCTGGAGCAACTGCGGGCCAAAAACATTAAGTGTTTCCTGCGAAAACCCGGTGAATGTTATCGGCGTGGCGATTGGCTGAAACGATTGTCCAGCGA
>JACMMN010000127.1 GCA_014379075.1 Pyrinomonadaceae bacterium
AAGCCGCGGTGTGTCAGCAAACGGTGATAACCGATACCGACGCCTAAACTTCCCGCAAACCACCATAGAATGAGGGCCGCGATCAAATTCTGCCAGCTGAACATGAACAGAGCCGCAACCGCCAAAGAATGAAAAACAGTTACGCCGATCACCGTTGACCAATTGATCCTTTTCGAATCTGCTTGAATTTCCACTACGTTTTGCATGTACTACCTCGCTTTTAAACCTTCCCAAGTTCGTCAGGGTTATTCCCCAATTAAAAGCCTAACAGGTTTGACGGCGTGCAATTGTAAGAGTTTTGTAAAAGCCTTTGATCGAGCAATTGCGGCGATGTCCAGAGGTATAGATTTCTTTGTCACAATCTCCGGCCCTGCGGTGTTTTTTATTCGTTAGACGATATTGCGGGAAAAGCGGATGACATATCCGCTGGTTTGCACCGGTCTGCAGTTTCTACTGATTTAAAACGCGGAAATTATACAAATTCATTCAAAAGGAAGTGGTTTTATGAAATTCATTCCTGTACTTTGCTTCGTAATTCTTTGGTTCGGGCTGAGTGGTTTCGCGCAGCCTTCTCCCTCGTCGACCCTTCAGCCGCCGGTAGTGACGGAGATGGCCACTTCCGCCAATAACGAAGGGCCGCGTTATGTGAAAAAAGACGCTCCGGTGAAAATTCCTATGCTTGAAACGGCGCCGGTGATCGACGGGCAATTAGACGACGGCGTCTGGCAGAATGCGGCGGTTTTTGGGGATTTTATTCAAACACAACCCGGAGACAATATCGCGCCGAAGCATCCGACCGAATATATGATGGCCTATGACGCCAAGAATCTTTACATTGCGTTTCGCATAAAACAGGACAGGAATTCGATCCGTGCCACCGTCGCCCGCCGCGACAATATTTTCAATGACGATTACGTTTTGATGTACTTAGATACCTTCAACGACCAGCGGCAGGCCTATATCGTTTCGTTCAATCCGCTCGGTATTCAGGCCGACGGAACATTTACCGAGGGCCGCGGCGAAGATTACAGCGTCGATCTGCTGATGGAATCGAAAGGCGTTTTGACCGAGGATGGTTATACCGTCGAAGCGGCAATTCCCTTTAAATCGCTGCGGTATGAGGCCGGAGGCAACAAGCAGTGGGGCCTTCACATTTTCCGCCGTATCAAATACAACAACAATGAATTGAACGCCTGGATGCCGAACAACCGGAGCATCAGCGGATCTCTCAATCAGGCCGGGCATATTACCGGCTTGGACGGCATCGAAACCACCCGCCAGCTCGAGATCAATCCGAGCTTTACAGTTAGCGCATCGGGCAGGCGGACACGGTTTACATTCAACAACGATCCGGCCGGACGATATGTGAATGACGGCATCAAAGGCGAATTCGGAATGACCGCAAAATTTGGGCTGACGCCGACCACGACGCTTGATTTCGCTTACAATCCCGATTTCGCCCAGGTCGAGGCAGATGCGCCGGTAAGCGCCGCGAACCTGCGTTTTCCCGTATTCTTTGCCGAAAAACGCCCGTTCTTTTTGGAAAGGATCGATATTTTTCAAAGTGGTATGAACGTGGTGAATACGCGTGCCATCGTCGATCCGGATATCGCCGCTAAACTTACGGGGCGGAGCGGCAAAAACACCTTCGGAATCCTATATGCATCGGATAACGGAACCTTCGGAAATCTTTCCAAAGACGATCGTGAAAGTTTGCGGAGGTGCCTTGAGGCTCGAGGGGTCGAGGGTGCTCCGTGTCCCAATGAGCGAATTTTTGGCAAAAATGCGGATATCGGCGTGCTGCGGTTCAAACGGGACATCGGCCGACAACATAATCTTGGGATGTTTGCGACCACATATAATTTTGTTGACCGGCACAATCATACCAGCGGCTTTGATGGCCGATTCAAACTGACTCCAAAAACGGTTGCTGAATTTCAGGTGTTGGGCACGCACACACGCGGGTTTTTCTACAATCCTGAACTCGATCAAAACCAGTATCGTACCGGGAACGGAATAGGCTACCGGATCTACGTCGAAAGGTCAGACAAGAATCTATACATGAACTACCTGGTACAAGGCCGTTCAGCCGATTATCGCGCGGACGTGGGCTTTACAAACCGCTACGATACAAACTATGCCGGATCGTTCATTCAGTATCAGACCGACCGCGACGCCAAGAAAAAGATAATCTTTAAAAGACTCTTTAACGCTACCAATATCAGTTACGACTGGAAGGGGCGTACACAGTATTTTATTTCTGAATCGCAGGGAATGCTGGCGTTGCAGCGGCAAACGTTTGTGGGAGTTGGATTTCAGTTGGGAAGCGAGAGTGTGTATGAGAACGAATTCGGCGCCGTTCGAACCGTAGCCCGTCCGAATCAAGGTGCGTTTTTCGGCAGCCCCAAGCGAAGCGCTAATTTCAAAGCGGTTCAGGCTTTTGTCGAATCCACGCCGAACAAACAGTTCTTTTTATTTTTCTTCGTGGATTACACTAACGGGCAGATGGAATACGATTTCGGCGGCCCTGGTTTTGAACGGGCCAGCGCGGCGTATTTGAATTATTCGACACTGTGCAACGTGCCCGTTCCGCCGCCGTCCTGTACCGGTCTTCCCATTCCGGCAAACGACCCCGGGCCGGGAGATCAGTTGACATTCGAATCTACGGTCCGCTATCAGCCCACAACAGCATTTCAGACCCAGCTAAATTTTACAAAGCGGCGGCTCGTGCGCCATGACACCGGCAAGCTAGCGTTCGACGACAATGTTTTCAGCTCGCGTTCCACGTATCAGTTTAACCGCGACATATTTGCCCGGCTGAGGGTCGATTATTCGACGTTTACCAATCGGGCACGGTCGCAGTTGGTGCTAGGCTGGACTCCGAGCCCGGGGACGGCGATCTACGCGGGTTACAACGACGACTTAAATTACAATGGCTATAATCCATATAACGGGCGTTTCGAACCCGGCCTTAACGGGAACGGACGCAGCTTTTTTATTAAGGCCTCGTACCTCTTCAGGAAGAGTTTTTAACGCTGCAGAACGAAACCGCTGTTCGATAATGAAGCCGTATCCGCCTTCTCTTGTGCCTCAGCCGACGGCGGGCAAAAACTCCTTGCAAATTCTCGCCGACTATTCTATATTCGTCTCTACCCCAAGCCGATACTGCGGAAGTAAGATCGGTGCACCTGCCTGCGGACGGTGCGACACTAAATCGATTTACTTCTTTCCCGATTTCCACTTTAAGGGCGAAGTTTATGAGCTATCCATTCTCTCTCGAATTCCACGGCAATTATATCCACGTCCTGCATTCGTCGGGCCTTGTTCTTACTCCGAAAGCAATGGAAGAGATTTGGGCGAGCCTGGCGAAAGTTTGCGAAGAATATAAGTGCGGCAACGTTCTCGTTGAAGCTTCGAAACCTGAACGCAAGCTGGACACCATGGCCGCTTTCGATTCCGGTATAAGGTTGTCGAATATCAAACCCGGTATTTCGCTCGCACTTTGTTTTTACGACTATGAAAGTGACGAAGTGAGCGAATTCTTTAAAACGGTCGCCCGAAATCGCGGCACCAGAGTGGAGTTCTTTTCGAACATCGAAGACGCTAAAAAATGGCTCGATGTCACAAAAGTTTCCCCAAATCCGAAAATTTCGCGCATTCACGGCGTCCGGGAGTCGAAGCCCGTCCTCAAATAAAGTTTATCCTGGCATAACCTTGATAAAGCTCATCAGTCCATTTTTGACTAATAATTCCAACTAATATAGATTTTTCTTATTGTTCTATATATTTTTGCTCAGGGGAAATTGAATGAAAGATGGATCTGTGTCGGAGCGGGTGATCCGCGTTTTCGCGGACTTTAAAAAGGTCGAGCCGGAAGAGATCAAGCTCGAAACGACATTTGAGCAGTTGGGTTTCGATTCGCTCGACGGCCTCAACCTTATTTTCGAGCTGGAAGAAGAATTCGATATTGTCGTGCCTGACGAACAAGTGCAGTCGATGAAATCGGTTGCCGAGGTCGTCGAAGGCATCGAACAGCTTGTCGCCGACAAAGAGCAGCAACCCGCCGCCGAATCCGCCAATCCTTACGGCACTTAAAATAATCGCCGCAAAGAGGCACAAAAAGCTCAAAATTAAGATGCCCTTTTTCTTGTGATTTTTGTGCCTCTTTGCGGCCAATAACTCCGCGATTTAGAAAAATGAAAAGAGTCGTAATTACAGGGATCGGCGTCGTCTCCGCCTTGGGCAATAACGCGGCCGATTTTTGGCTTGCATTGAGCAGCGGCGAATCCGGGATCGGGCCGATCACAAAGGTCGATCCGGCGAATCTGCGGTTTAAGAATGCGGCCGAAGTTCGCGGATTCGACGCGAGCGAACATTTTGATGATAAGTCTATGATGTGGCTCGATCCCTTCGCTCATTTCGGTATCGTCGCGGCCCGTGAGGCAGTTGCGGATTCAGGGATCGAATTCGGCGAGGCTTTGCGCGGCCGCACCGGCGTCGTTACCGGTTCATGTCTTGGCGGCAAGGAAACGGAAGACAAGCTGTACGCCGATCTCTACGGCGAGAATAAGGCACGATTTCCGCCGACCTCGATCCCGCGTGTGATGAGCAACGCCGTCGCCAGCCATGTAGCGATGGAATTTGGCCTGACCGGTGCGGCGTTTACGCTTTCGACGGCATGTTCATCCGCCAATCACGCCATCGGACAGGCGTTCTGGCTTGTCCGTCAGGGCACGCTCGATGCGGCAATTACGGGAGGAAGCGAAGCGCCATTGAGCCTCGGCCATCTTAGAGGTTGGGAAGCGATGCGTGTAGTAGCGCAGGACACTTGCCGGCCTTTTTCGAAGGATCGAACCGGCATGATCCTTGGCGAAGGCGGTGCGATGTTCGTGATCGAAAACCTCGAACACGCCCAGGCTCGGGGTGCAAAGATTTATGCGGAGATCGCCGGTTTCGGAATGTCTGCGGACGCTCATCACCTGACAATGCCGCTTGCATCGGGAGCCGCGAAGGCAATGAGCGAAGCTTTGACTGATGGAAAGATCGATCCCGCGCAGATCGGCTACATCAACGCCCACGGAACCGCGACGCAGGCCAACGATGTAATGGAATCAGCTGCTATCCGCCTCGTTTTCGGTGAACACGCGGATTTAATTCCGGTCAGCTCGACCAAATCGATGCACGGTCACGCCCTCGGTGCCGCCGGTGCGATCGAGGCCGCAGCGACTGTTCTCGGAATGCACAATGGCCTCTTGCCGCCAAATATAAATTTTAATGAAGACGATCCCGAATGTGACATTAAAGTCATTAAAAACAACGCGTTAACCGCCGAACCTGAAGCCGCAATGTCGAAGTCCTTC
>JACMMN010000128.1 GCA_014379075.1 Pyrinomonadaceae bacterium
GCGTTGACCTTTGAACGCAAAGCTGGTGAGGGCGGTACGCTGTTCGGTTCCGTAACGTCGATGGACATCGCCGAGGCAATCCAGGCCAAAGGCTACGAGATCGACCGCCGCAAGATCGTTTTGAAAGACCCAATCAAGGAAACCGGTGAATACACTGTTAATGTAAAACTCCACCGCGAAGTCATTCTCCAGATACCGGTAACGGTCACGGCCGAAGGTGGGGAGATTGAAGCCAAGGAAGACAAGAAGGCCAAGAAGGAAGTGAAGGCGGAGGAGATCTCTGAACCAGCAGCAGAAACCGTTGTTGAAACGGAAGAAACTCAACTGGATGAAGCGTAAAACAACCTAGTTTCAATTTTATTTTGGTCACGATCAGAGAGATCGTGGCCATTTTTATCTCTTCCGCAAGGGTTTGGAGCAAACTTGAGTGACCTAATAAATCGGCAATTCATTCTTTGTCAGAATTTCCGGTTGAATGTATTATCAAAGACTGCGATTCAATAATTGATCGCGGTCTTTTTTATCTATTCACCGATCCAATGGCATCATATCCCGAAGCGCGACGAGAGCAGTATTTAGAACGTCCCTTGCCGAGCAGCGAGGAGAGCGAACGTGCGATTTTGGGCGCGATCCTGCTCGATAATTCGCTGATCTCGCAATCGGTCGAACAGCTCAAACCCGAAGATTTTTACTCGCCGCTGCATAAGCGCATTTTCAATGCGATGATCTCGCTTTTCGAAGCATCGATGCGTATCGACCCTATCCTGATCGGCGAAGAGCTAAAGAAAGACGGCTCGATCGAAGCGATGGGCGGCATTTCGACGATCACGAATTTGACCTACGGCCTGCCTCATTTTTCCGATCTGACCGATTATATCAAGGTCGTCCGCGACAAATCCGTGATGCGGCAGCTTGTCAGGACCTGCAACAATATTACGAGCGAGGCGCTCGAAGAGGAAGAGGACGCCAAGGTCGTGCTCGATCACGCCGAGCAGAGGATCTTTGCCCTGGCAGAACAGCGGACGCGGGAAGGTTTCTCGCATGTCCAGCCGGTGGCGGAAAAAATTCTTGAAAAAGTGCAGGAATACGCGAAGCGAGAATCGCACGCTTTAACGGGCCTCGCGACCGGCTTTCGTGATCTTGACGAAATGACATCGGGTTTGCAGCCGAGCGATCTGATCATTGTCGCGGCCCGGCCTTCGATGGGAAAGACGGCCTTGTGTTTGACGCTGGCGCAAAATGCCGCGATCGCAGAAAATGCTGTGGTCGGCGTGTTTTCGCTTGAAATGTCGAAAGAACAACTTGTCATGCGCATGATGAGTTCGGAAGCTAAGGTCGATGCATCGCGTTTTCGTAAGGGAATGCTGTCGCGTGAGGAATGGGAACGCCTGGCAAGGGCGATCGGAACACTGTCGGACGCTCGAATATTTATCGACGATACGCCGGGAATTTCCGTTCTCGAAATGCGGGCCAAATGCCGGCGGCTGGCGGCGGAACAGAAGAAACTCGATCTGATCGTGGTAGATTACCTTCAATTGATGACGGGCGGACTGCGGAACGAGAACCGCCAACAGGAAGTTTCGAAGATCTCGCGCGAACTGAAAGGACTCGCGAAGGAGCTAAATGTTCCGGTGGTCGCTCTTTCGCAGCTTTCGCGTGCACCCGAAGCCCGAAATCCACCGCGGCCGATGATGTCGGATCTGCGCGAATCGGGAAGTATCGAGCAGGATGCCGATGTCGTTGCGTTTATTTACCGCGAAGATTATTACAAGCCCGACGAAGAAAATGCCGGACTAGCCGAACTTATAATCTCCAAACAAAGAAACGGCCCGACGGGAACCGTCAAGCTGGCGTTTTTGAAGGAGTTTACAAGGTTCGAGAATTTTTACGGGGGTTAGCGCGTTTGGAGTTCCGCCTTTATGCGGCTTCCCGCCAACCAAGAAGCCTGCTAAAGCAGGAACTCCAAACTTTAAGAAAATATGACCGAAGATTTAAGTTACCCGATAGGGAAATTCGATCCGGCGAATGCAGGGCAGCGGACTGACAATATTAAGGCGATCAGCGATCTGCCGCTAAATATCGCAAATGCCGTTAGCAGGCTTAGTGAAGATCAGCTCGACATGCCGTATCGTCCGGAGGGTTGGACTGTCCGGCAGACGGTTCACCACGTCGCGGACAGTCATTTGAATTCGCTTATCCGATTCAAGCTGGCTTTGACCGAAGACAAACCGACGATCCGTCCGTATTACGAAGACCGCTGGGCCGAGCTCGCCGACAGCAAAATGCCGGTCGAAGTCTCGCTAAAAATAATCGACGGACTGCATTCACGCTGGACCAACCTTTTACAATCGATGTCGGACGCGGATTTCGCGAGGCGGCTGATACATCCCGAATCGGGTGAATGGACGTTAGAGAAATTGATCGCGATGTACGCCTGGCATGGCCGCCATCATACGGCTCATATTACGAAATTGCGGGAACGGAAAGCATGGTAATTAAAGAAACGCGGGCATCCTTGGCAGCAACA
>JACMMN010000129.1 GCA_014379075.1 Pyrinomonadaceae bacterium
CGTACCTCGCGCTGATCGCAACCCAGGAACTGGGAAACCGGGCGACTTGTATTACCGGGCTTTCACCGAGCGTATCGGAATTTCAACGGGCGGAAGCTGTCAAGATAGCAGTCGGGTTCGATCTTAATTTCGAAACGATCGACACGTCAGAACTCGACGATCCTGCTTACCGGGAAAATACGCAAAGCCGATGTTATTTTTGCAAGTCCGAACTTTATGGCAAGCTTGCTGAGTTGGCCGAAAGCCGCGGGATAGCGCTTGTCCTTGACGGTATGAACGCGGACGACGTCCTGGACCATCGTCCAGGCCGGGTAGCAGCGGAAGAACGGAATGTGCGAAGCCCGTTGGCCGAGGCTGGTTTAACCAAGCTCGAGATCAGGCAACTCAGTAAAGCTCAGGGTTTGCTGGGGTGGGATAAACCCGCAAGCCCTTGCCTTTCATCCCGAATCGCATACGGCATACCGGTGACGATTGAACGATTGGCAAAGGTTGAAAAAGGCGAGGAGTTTTTGCGGGAACTGGGATTTAAGGAATTTCGTGTACGTATGCACGGCGATCTGGCCCGGCTGGAAATTTCTATGGACGAAATGCAGAAGGCACTGGATATGGAGATGGCCGGGATGCTGACCGAGGCCTTTCGCAAGTTTGGTTTTCGTTACGTGACGCTGGACCTGGAAGGCTTTCGATCCGGCGCGATGAATGAGAGTAAATATCAAATAGAACAATTGGAGAAGGTATAAAATGGCAAATCCGATGGCCGACGAAATGCGGCGCTTTAAAGGAAGCGACGAGAAGAATCCTTTTGAAGCGATGAGTGAACGATTTGACAAGGCCGCCCAGCTTTTAGGGCTGGATGCTGATCTATACGCGGTGATGCGCGTTCCCAGCCGTGAAATTAAGGTTTATGTGCCGGTCAGAATGGACACCGGGCATATTCAGGTATTCGAAGGTTACCGCGTGCAGCACAATTTTGCCAGAGGCCCCGCAAAAGGCGGTATCCGGTATGCTCCGGACGTGAGTTTGGATGAAGTCAAAGCGCTTTCGGCATGGATGACATGGAAATGCGCCGTTGTCAACGTCCCCTTCGGCGGCGGAAAAGGCGGAATTATTTGTAATCCTGCGCAGATGTCACTTGGTGAACTGGAAAGAATGACCCGCCGCTATACCGCCGAACTCATTGATTTTATCGGGCCGGACAAAGACGTTCCGGCCCCCGATATGAACACCAACGAGCAGACAATGGCGTGGATAATGGATACCTATTCGATGCACGCCCGCCACACAGTGACCGCCGTTGTAACCGGAAAACCAGTTGCTCTTGGCGGCTCCCTGGGTAGAAGGGAAGCTACGGGCCGCGGCGTCCTGTTTTGCGTCAACGAGGCAATAAAAAGATTCGATCTAACTCCCGAACAAACGACCGTGGTGGTACAGGGTTCCGGCAATGTCGGCGGGATCGGGGCACAGTTGATGTACGAGCAGGGATACAAGGTCATTGCCATTTCGGATGTCGGCGGCGGTATCCATAACCCTGCGGGTCTAGATATTCCACGTGTGTTGGAGTATCTCCAGAAAAACAGGACTTTGGAAGATTACCCGGGTGCCGAACAGGTATCGAACAAGGACCTGCTTGAGATCGAGTGCGATGTTCTTTGTCCTTGTGCGACCGAAAACCAGATAACATCAGAGAATGCGGACCGTATCAAATGTAAGATCCTCGCCGAAGGAGCCAACGGCCCGACGACGCCTAAAGCGGATAAAATACTGCATGATAAAGGTATTTTTGTGATTCCGGACATTCTGGCGAACGCGGGCGGGGTTACCGTTTCTTATTTTGAATGGGTTCAGGACCGCATGGGTTATTTCTGGCAGGAGAGCCAGGTAAATGCCAGACTTGAGGAAAAAATGGTCGCGAGTTTTAATGAGCTTTGTCATTACGCGACCAAGCATGACGTCGATACCCGGACGGCCGCTTACATGTTGGCCATCGACCGGGTGGCGTATGATACAAGAATGAGAGGCATTTACGCGTAAAGAAAATTTACGTAATTTGTTAAAAATGCTTGATTTTGCGGAAAAGTTAGGTTAAGGTCTTAGCAATGATGTATTTGACAGTGCGGCATTTTTTGCGCTGAATGGCAATACATCGTGAAATTTTGCAGTTATCGACTTACTTTTTTGCAAAAGTACGCTAAACAATTTAAGCTGTTCAAGTTGGCAGGTTTTTTAGCGTATGTGATACTTGAGTAGTCTATTGAATATTGCCTTTTTATATTTTATAGCTACAAATTGAAATTAAATTTTTATTTTCGGCGGAGGACTATGATGAAACTCGCTTACAGAGTGTATATTGTAACGCTCGTCTTGTTATCTTTTGTCTTTGCGGCTTCGGCGCAGGATATAAAGAATCCAAGATCGGCTAATGACGACAGAAATACGGCACCGACTGTCGGAACAGGAGGCCCTGTCGGAGGGCCGACTGGCCTATTTACTGTTTACGATGGACAAACCTTGCGTAAAGGGGAGTTCACTTTCAGTATTGCCTATAGTAATTATGACCGTGATCCGGGCAATGCGGATTTTGTGGAAGTGCCGGTCAGCTTTCAAGTTGGTTTGACGGACAATTTCGAATTGTTCTTCAACACCGATGCGTATCGAGCGATTAAGGTTAACGCACCCGGAAACCTTTCCAGCTTCTATCTGCCTAATTCGCGTTTAGGTACAACAAGCGGTGGTGCCATTATCCTTGCTCCCTCGGGACCGGGAGCGGGCCCTTTCGAGAACACCGCTGTTTTCAGGCCGGTAGGAACTCAGCCTTTTGTGCAGTTTCCCTTTATCGGTGGAAGCTCCGGCAACTTCGGCTTGCCTTTTTCAGGGCCTAGCTTTGGGTTTGGACCAGGAACCAACGCGACCATGGGCCCGGCAACCGCGGGTGGAAACGGCGCGAGCAATTTCCCAGGTATTGGGTCGGTATTCGGCAGCATACTTCCGGGATTTGCTTTGCAGACGGTCTGCTCTTCGGGTGCGGCGACTTGTGCTCCTGCGGCAAGGGCTCCTAGTGTTGCAGTGCTAGCTCCGAGTTATTTACCTGACGCTCCATTCATTAACCGCACGTATGGCGAATCTGCCTTCAGTACATTTAGTGTCGGCGGTAAATACCGCTTTACGGATGTAACCAAATCTTACGGAATCGGTCTCAGCGGTTTCTACCGGTTTTATGCCGACAAGGCTGACGATTTCAGCGGCTTCAATCAGCTTCAGCGCGGAGCAAGTCCCGGCGGTAATATCGGCGACTTTGGCTTGACGCTTTTTGCTGATTCACGCTTGAGAAAATGGGTTAACATTTCAGGAAACGTTGGTTATACCTACAACAGCGACGTCAAAGGCGACCTGTTTGGTAATGACGTAACGCTGCTTGACCGTCCTGACGAACTTCTCGTTTCCGGCGGGTTGGATTTCCCGGTCAACAAGTTTTTTCAACCGATCCTGGAATTCCGTTATCTGAAATATGTCGGCGGCCGTACGGCCAATGCATTTGAAAACGATCCTATGGACGGGATCGCAGGTGCTCGTGTATTCCCGGCACGCTGGTTTGGTTTTGGTGCGGCTTATCGCTACCACTTCAACCAGCAGGATCGGGATAGTTTTGATGATGACGAGGCGACGAGAAGCAGCTTTTTTGTTCCCTGCGTTGCCACCAGCACCGGCGGTGATGGCGTAGGCTGTACGCCGACATTAGTGACAACTAGCTTCACCGGCGTTCCTCCGGGCTTCGAAACTTCGAGCGATCCGCACGGATTCATTCTTCAGGCGTTTGTCGGCAGACGGAATAAACGGCAGGCCGAAGTGGTCAACATTCCTGCGAATGTTACCGCACTTACTTTAAGTGATTCGGAAATCAAATTGGCTTGTGCTCCCGGATTCGTTCCTAGAGAAGGCCAGACCTGTAGTGACAGCACATCTGTCAATGTAACGACAACAGCAACCGACGCGGAAAATGATGTACTCACCTATAATTACACGGTTTCGGGTGGACGCATCAATGGAACGGGAGCTAACGTTTCGTGGGATCTGAGCGGTGCTCAGGCCGGAACCTAC
>JACMMN010000130.1 GCA_014379075.1 Pyrinomonadaceae bacterium
ATTTCGCACATCACCCGACCGCCGTCGAGGAAACCCTAAAAGCCCTGCGAATGAAATACGCCGGCAAACGCCTGATCGCCGTCTTCGAGCCGCGCTCCTGGTCATCACGCCTCGCCATCTTCCAGGAACCGTACGCTAAAGCTTTTGTCTACGCCGATTACGTCATTATCGCCGGTGTTTACAACACCTCAAAAGCCAGCGAGCTCGGTAAGGTCCTCGACACCGCCGAACTCGTTGCAGACATCGAAATGCAGGGCAAACCCGCAATGAGCTTCCCCGACGCCGACGCCATCATCGACCATCTCACACCCGAACTAAAACCCGGCGACGTAGTAGCGATAATGTCCAACGGCGGTTTTGGTGGAATTCATGAGAAAATTTTAGATGTTTTGAAAAGCGGTTTATCGGGTCAGAACCGCGAGCGGTAGCTTCGAAAGGATAAAGGAGAAAGGATAAATGAAGAATTAGGATTTCTTGCTTTATCCTTTCTCCTTTCTCCTTTATCCTTTCGTCTATGCCGACCGCCTACATCGAATTAATTCTCCCCATCACCGCCGACCAGGCGTTTGACCTGATCCACGACTATGACCGCAGGCTTGAATGGGACACGCTGCTTCAGGAAGCGTATCTAGAGCCGGAATTTCCAGTGTCGGCAAAAGGTGCAATATCGGTCTGCCGCGGACGCCGCATCCTTGGAAGCATCGCGATCCGCAGCGTGTACGTGACCTTCGACCGCGGAAGGATCGCCGCCGTAAAAATGCTCAACCGCCCGCCCTTCTTCGAAACCTTCGGCGCCAGCATCAGGCATTTCGACTTACCCGACAATACTTCGAAAATCGTCTATAAATTCAATTTTACCGCACGCCCGGCTTTCCTCCGTCCGATCCTGCACCCGATAATGCAAAAGGTTCTCAAATGGGAAACGGGCAAACGTTTAAAGTCTTTGAAGACCTATGTTTCAGTGCAATAGCCCCGCTGTTCACTTCTGCTACGTTCTCAATGGCGCGGTTATGACAACTTAAGGCGCGAAAGAGGCTGGTTGGAAATTAAGTTTTCCAGCCAGCCCCTTTTGCTTTACAGCAGTGCGGTTCAAGCCAGGTCGAAGCGGTCAAGATTCATCACCTTGTTCCACGCCGATACGAAGTCGCTCACGAACTTTTCCTGAGAATCGTTACTTGCGTAAACTTCTGCCAACGCTCGCAGTTCCGAGTTCGACCCGAAAACCAGATCGGCACGGGTGCCGGTCCATTTGGGTTCGCCGGTGATGCGGTCGCTGCCTTCGAATAAGTCCTGCGCGTCGGATGTCGATTTCCACGCTGTGCCGAAATCGAGCAGATTGACGAAAAAGTCATTGGTCAGCGTTCCGGGGCGATCCGTCAAAACACCATTCTTCGACCCGTCAAAGTTTGCATCGAGCACGCGCATACCGCCGACGAGAACTGTCATCTCAGGAGCGGTCAACGTCAATTGCTGCGCCTTGTCGATCAGCATTTCCTCGGCCGGTGTCCGGTGATGGCCTCTTTTGTAGTTGCGAAATCCGTCGGCCTGCGGTTCGAGGTAGCGGAAGGATTCGACTTCGGTTTGTTCCTGCGAAGCATCGGCTCGGCCCGGAGTGAACGGAACGGTAATGTCGTGTCCGGCATTCATCGCCGCCTTTTCGACGCCCGCACAGCCGCCGAGAACGATCAGGTCGGCAAGCGAAACCATCTTACTGCCCCATCGTCCGTCGTTGAACTCTTTTTGAATACCTTCAAGCGTTCCCAAAACCGACCCAAGTTGGAACGGGTTGTTGACCGCCCAATTTCTCTGCGGGTCGAGCCGTATCCTCGCGCCATTGGCACCGCCGCGTTTATCACCGCCGCGAAAAGTCGATGCCGACGCCCACGCCGTCGATACTAGATGGGACACGGAAAGTCCCGAATCTAGTATCTTCGCCTTCAAGACAGAAATATCCCCGTCGCCGATCAGCGTATGGTCAACAGCCGGTATCGGATCCTGCCAGATCAACTCTTCTTCCGGAACTTCCGGGCCAAGGTAACGTCCGATCGGGCCCATGTCGCGGTGCGTCAGCTTGAACCACGCCCTGGCGAACGCATCGGCGAACTGGTCCGGATTTTCGAGGAAGCGTCGCGAGATCCTTTCGTATGCGGGATCCATTCGCAGAGCCAAGTCAGTGGTCAACATGGTCGGGAGCCGCTTTGGCCCATCAAAGGCATCGGGTATGGTCGCATCCGCACCTATTGCGACCCACTGTTGGGCACCAGCGGGGCTTTTCGTGAGTTCGTATTCAAAGCCGAACAGGTTCTCAAAAAAGTTGTTGCCCCACTTTGTCGGTGTGCTAGTCCAGGTCACGTCGAGGCCGCTAGTTATCGTGTCGGCTCCCTTGCCCGTACCGAAACTGTTGTGCCAGCCAAACCCTTGAGCCTCGATGCCCGCACCTTCCGGTTCGACGGCAACATGATCGGATGGAGCCGCACCGTGCGTTTTTCCAAAGGTGTGTCCGCCGGCGATCAACGCTACGGTTTCCTCGTCATTCATCGCCATGCGGCCGAACGTATCGCGGATGTCGTGGGCCGCGAGCAGCGGGTCAGGATTGCCATCCGGGCCTTCTGGGTTGACGTAGATCAGGCCCATCTGCACGGCGCCCAGCGGATTCTCCAGCTTCCTGCTGTGAACGTCGCCGTCCGCATCGTCGTCCGAGACAAGCACGCCTTCACCCTTAACACCTTCGGAACCGTGTTTGTAGCGAACGTCGCCCGCAAGCCATGTCGTTTCCGCGCCCCAGTAAACGTCCTGGTCCGCTTCCCAAACGTCCTCGCGCCCGCCGCCAAAGCCGAACGTCTTAAAGTCCATTGTTTCAAGTGCGACATTACCTACAAGGATGAACAGGTCCGCCCACGAGATCTTTCGCCCGTACTTCTGCTTGATCGGCCATAGGAGCCGACGAGCTTTATCAAGGCTCACATTGTCGGGCCAGCTTTTTAGCGGAGCAAACCGCTGCTGCCCGCGTCCGCCGCCGCCGCGGCCGTCGCCGATGCGATAGGTACCCGCCGCGTGCCACGCCAGGCGAATAAACAACGGCCCGTAATGCCCGAAATCCGCCGGCCACCAATCCTGCGAGTCGGTCATCAACGCCGCAAGGTCCTTCTTAAGGGCCGCATAGTCCAGCGTCATGAACTCCTTCGCATAGTCGAAATCCTCGCCCATCGGATCGGACCTGTCCGAATGCTGACGAAGTATATTCAAATTCAACATCTTCGGCCACCAGTCACGGTTCGAGCGGCTGCTTTCGGTCGTAAACTTTATCGCTCCGCCCGTGAACGGGCATTTCGAGCCATTACCATTTTCTGTGTCGTTTCCCATTGTGATTTACCTTTTTATTTTTGGATTCTTAATTAAATTTGCTGACTTTATTCTCTCCGGTTCCGGCTACAGTGTTTTCTCGCCGGGTTTCCAATCGGCCGCGCAAAATCCGCCGGTTTGCAGGGCTTGCAGCACACGCAAAGTCTCATCGACCGAGCGTCCGATAGCCGGGGTGTTAACTACCGAGTATTGCAGCACGCCCTCAGGGTCGATGATGAAAAGGCCGCGAAGCGCGATATTAGCATCGTCGATAAGGATGTTATATTGACGCGCCAGCTTGCCGCCCGCGTCCGAAGCGATCGGGTAATTGATCTCCCCGATCCCGTTGTTTTCCTTCGGCATTCGGAGCCATGCACGGTGCGAGTGGACCGAGTCGGTCGAGACGCCGAGAACGTCGGCCCCGAGGCCTTTGATCTCGTCGAACCTTTCCG
Organism: Pyrinomonadaceae bacterium; assembly: GCA_014379075.1. GTDB lineage: Bacteria > Acidobacteriota > Blastocatellia > Pyrinomonadales > Pyrinomonadaceae > OLB17. The sequence goes on from JACMMN010000130.1 coordinate 3,795, forward strand.
AGAAATGCGTCAGGTCCGTCGAGCAGACGCCTGTAAAATCGAGCGGGTAAAAAAGCAGGATGAGCCATTTACCCTTGTAGTCCGCGAGCTTGACGTTCTCTTTTAACGTCTCGATATCCTTCGTCGAAGGCATATTAAAATCCGGAGCGTTAGTGCCGACCTTGGCCATCGTAACCGTATTTTCTGCCGCAGTTCCTGTCGCTGTTGACATGTGTTATCTATCTCCTTTGTTTTGTTATATTTACCACAGAGGACACAGAGGTCACGAATATTTATGATTGCACACTCCCAACCGCTCGCGTCTCCGCCTCGTTTCTCCGTGCTCTCAGTGTGCTCCGTGGTCTAATCTCTTTCCAAGCAGTCAGGGCAGACGCCCCTTAAAGTAAATTCCAGCGACTCAGGCCTGAATTTCGCAATGCTCGCGGCCCTATTCACAAGTTCCTGCGGGTGCTCCATCTCGATATCGACCAGCTTCCCGCACTTCGTGCAGATCGCGTGATCGTGCCGCGTTAATTTGCGGTCGTAAAGATTCGCGTCCGTGCCCAATCGGATCTCGCCGATCAGGCCCTCGTTCTTCAGGTAGCGCAGAGAATTGTAAACCGTCGCGAATGAAATCCCCGGCAGTAGCCGCCGGGCATCCTCAAAAACCTCGTTAGCCGTCAAATGCCTGTCCGACTCACGGATCACCCGAAGAACCGAGTGCCGCTGTTTCGTCAATGCTAAGGTTTCTATATCTTTCACGGCGTATTTCTGCACTGTCAGATTATATTTAGAATCATAATAATTATAATCCAAAAACATGTCAAGAGTTTCCCGCTAGGTTCTGTTCTTCCGGCCACTTTTACATGATTCGACCTGACATCATCCCGATTTATGACAAAAGGAAGTGCCGCTTGACTTCAAAATGGCCTGCCTGTAAGATGCCGCTAACTAAATTCAGCCAGGAATAATTTTCGGCCACACCCGGAATTTTGTTCTTTCATCATTCCAAAATTCAAAAAACGAGGTTTCCTACAATGACCCCAAGGCCGTTCTCGATTCTCAATAGCTGCCAAACTATCATGTTCGTCAGTCAATTCGTTCTGTTAATTTTGTTCTCCGTAATGGCCGTTGCGGCCCAGCAACCGACGATTACCTTAACGATCGGAGGCACCGTTTACCAAAATACCGCCACCACCAGCGTTCCCGCTCCCGGAGTTACAGTATTTTTAACAATACGCGATGGGGTTGCCGACTCTGTTGACCACATGCAAGTCGTCACGAACGGAGCGGGGTATTATTCGGTAACCAGAACTTTCTTGTGTAATCCATCAACCGCCGGTGTTGGACTTAGTGGTGTGATACTTCGAGATGATGGGAGTTTGGCCGGTGGCAGCGGCGGGCAGATCACGGAAAGCTGCGTTGAGCCGCCGGACGACTATTCGCACACATTCGGAATCGGATTTTCCGGCACCGCCGGTCAATTCAACCCTCAGGATGCCGGACCCACCTGTCATGGCTTAGGCAAACCCGTAAATCCGGTCAACGGGAATATGTATGTTGAGCAGACCGACTACAACCTTCCGGGTATCGGCGACGCAATTTCCGTAAAACGAACTTACAACAGCATGATCCAGGCCAGTGGAATTTTCGGGGTCGGCTGGAAAAGCGATTATGACGAGACGATTACTAGATTTGGTAACTATATTCGGCTCAATATGGGGAGCGGGCAGGCACTCTATTTCGCCGAGATGGAAGCCAGGGTATTTTATCCCGTAAATCATGATCTTCAGGCGCATGTCGTTTGGAATTATCCTGACGGCACTTTTACGCTGTATTTTAAAGACGGCCGTATTCACAAATTCAATACATTCGGCCAGCTTCTCTGGCAAAAGGACCGGAACGGAAATCAGACCACTCTAAACTACAATCAGATCAGAATCCTGACAGGCATAACCGATGCGTCCGGGCGAACGCTGACAGTAACGCCGAACACCAACGGCACGGTTTCGCAGATCAGTGATTCAATGGGAATCGTCGCCAGCTATGAGTATTATCCAACCACAGTATTTCTTAAAACCGTAACCTATGCGGACGGTTCGAAATATAAATTCGAGTATGTAACCATAAATAACAAGAACTATCTCGCCACCGTCAGAGACGCGCTCGACAATATTCTTGAGACCCACGCTTACGATTCGCAGGGCCGGGCAACCACTTCGGAGGTGCAGGGCGGAGTCGAAAAATACACGCTCGATTATGCGAATGCCGGCCTGACGACGAACCCTTATACAACTGTGACCGATGCGCTCGGGCATGTTACCAAATATTATTTCGACAAATCCCGCGGCCGCAGTGTCGTTACCAAAACCGAGGGCGTATGCGGCGGCTGCGGCGGTTCAGGCTCGGA
>JACMMN010000131.1 GCA_014379075.1 Pyrinomonadaceae bacterium
CGACACGGACACCGCGTTGTATTTAACGGCGAATGGCGGATTGTCTTTTTCGACAAACCTACTAAAAGGCCGCAGCGGTTTCGATCAATGGGTTTCCGATCCGATGAATCCGGTTCCCTACACGCAAAAGGTCACGTCCAATTACCCGCGTGAATTTATGACCGAAGACCAGCGTTTCGTCTCGAACCGTCCGGACGTAATGGTTTATCAAACTGATGTTTTGACCGAAGACGTAACGGTCGCGGGCGATATCAAGCCGTCGCTTTTTATTTCATCGAGCGGCACGGATTCGGATTTCGTGGTCAAGCTCGTCGATGTTTTCCCGGACGATCATAAGCTGCCCGAGGGCGTGAAGCTGCCGGTGAATTACGCTTCCGGCGTGTTCTCGCCCGGCGGCTACCAAATGCTGCTTCGCGGCGAACCGATGCCGGCGAGATTCCGCAACAGCTTCGAGAAACCGCAGCCGCTGGTTGCAAACACGGCAACAAAACTGGCATTCACGATGCCCGGCGTTGCACACACCTTCAAAAAAGGCCATCGTATCATGGTGCAGATCCAAAGCACCTGGTTCCCGCTCGTCGCGAGAAATCCACAGAAATACATGGCGAATTATAAACTCGGCACGGCTAAGGATTTTCAGAAAGCAACGCAGCGGATATACTACGGCGGCAGGAACAGTTCGGCAATCATTTTGCCCATTTCAAAACGTTAGCAAATGTTCTGAGTTCACGCTTCGCCTCATTCTTGTCAGGACCGGAAGCAATGGCGAATGGGTTCTTGAGTCACCATGAAGATTTGAACTCATAACACAAGAAAATTATGCCTACAACATCTATCATCTTCGGAACACTTTTACTCCTCGTCGGGATGATCGGCTACGCCTACGGCGCGATGTATTCTGAATATGCCAGCCTTACGGCGCTTATACCCGCCGCGTTCGGAATATTATTGATTATCCTCGGATCTATCTCGCAAAAAAAGGAAAGTCTGCGAAAACATCTGATGCATGCCGCAATAATCGTGGCGCTATTGGGCTTCATTGCAACGGCCGCCAGATTAGTGCCGAGATTGAGTCGGCTGACCTTCACCGCCGCAGAGGTCTCGCAGATCGCGACGGCCGTGATTTGTCTGCTGTTCGTAATTTTGGCTATCAAGTCATTCGCCGACGCACGCCGCAACAAGGCTTAACTTTTAAGGATCTGGTCGCCGTTGCAGGTCAGAGCGATCTCAACGATCAGGCCATCATCCGTATTCGAAGCATGGATCGTTCCTTTGTGGGCCTTTATCGCCTGTTCCGCAATCGCCAAACCTAAGCCGATCCCACCCGTTTTGCGTTCCCGGGCCTCGCCGACGCGGTAAAATGGGCGAAACAGATTGCCTATTTCATCTTCCGGCACACCGCCCCCGAAATCACGAATTTTAACATATGCCTTATCCCCGATGGATTTCAATGAGACTTCGACCGTAGTACCTTCCGTAGTATAACGAACCGCATTTCGCAAAACATTTTCGATCGCGCTTTGCAGCAACGTTTCGCTGCCCGTAACGCTGCATTTATCGGCTTCAATTATCTTTACGGAACGCCCGTTGGCCTTCGCTTCAAAATCGGCATCCGAAGCTATATCTTCAAGCAGCTCTTTCAGGTCCACATCGTATTTTTCAAAATCCTGCGAACCGGTCTCGAGTTTGGAGAGAGTGAGAAGGCTCGAGATCATTTCATTCAGCCGGCGTGATTCCGTGTCGATCCGGTCGAGCATTGGGGCGATGTCGCCGTTTGATTTCTGCTTGGCGATCTCGAGCGCGACATTCATTCTTGCCAGCGGCGAACGAAGCTCGTGCGAAACGTCACGCGACAGGCGTTTTTGCGAATTTATCAGCGATTCGATCCGCTCGGCCATCACATCGAAATCCACGGCCAATTCCGCAAGCTCGTCCCTGCGGTTTCCGATCTCATCTGCTACCCGTGTTTTTAAGTCGCCGTCAGCAAGCTTGCGTGTTGCCCGCCGGATCTTGCCGATCGGCGAAGATAAATAACGGGCAAGTGCCCAGCAAAGCAGAAATGCCGCAAAGATCAGCACGCCGAATCGAACGAAACGCAGCGGAGATTCGCCGAAAAACGGAGTCATCTGGGGCCGTTCCCATCTAAGAACGAGCACGAAGCTGCTGCCGTTGTTCAGCGTGTATTTCTTGCCGGCGATCGCGACGAGCGGAATGGTTTCGATCTCCGTTTCGCCGCTCTCGAACGATTTCGCCGCCAACGGCCGATAGCTGTCCAGATCGGCCGCAATTCCATATTTCAACGCTCCGTCGCTGCCGATGACGCTGACTTCGCTGACTGTCCCGGCATTCCTGATGCGGTCGAGAAAATCGTTCAGACCCATTTCGCCTTCCTTATCGTGCACCTGGGCAGCCGTCGCGGCGTAGATCGTCATCTGGGTAGTGATTGAATTTCGCCAGCGGCTGACGACCGGTTCGGTCTGTACCGTCCAGTTCAAAAAAACTACCATGCCGACCATCAACGCGATAGCCGCAAGGAACCACAAAAAGATCTTTAGAAACAGATTCATATAACCGTGTAGATATAACCGACGGAACGAATCGTCTTGATACGTTCGCTGCCATCCTGGCGGATGCCTAGTTTCTTCCGTAAATTACTGATATGCATGTCGAGACTGCGGTCATAAGGTGACAAGCTTCGCTCCAAAACCTGTTCGCTCAGATCCTCCTTCTTGACGATCTTCCCCGCTTCCCGAACGAGCGCGCTTAGCAGGTCGAATTCAACCGAAGTTAACGTCAATTCCACATCGTCCAGCTTTACCGAACGCGATGACGCCGATATTTCCAGATCTTCGACATGCAGTTTTTCCGAGGTCGCCGGATCGTTTTCATCAACGTTTACGCGGCGAAGTATCGCCCGCAGCCGCGCTACAAGCTCACGCGGATTAAACGGTTTCGGCAAATAATCGTCCGCACCGATCTCGAGGCCGACAATTCGTTCCATATCGTCGCCGCGTGCGGTCAGCATTAAAACCGGCAGGCTCGATTTCTCGCGCAAATTACGTAAAACGTCGAAACCGTTCATCTTCGGCAGCATTACGTCGAGGATCGCGAGATCATATTCGCCGCTAACGGCTTTTTCCAGCCC
>JACMMN010000012.1 GCA_014379075.1 Pyrinomonadaceae bacterium
GCGGCCTCCCGTTCATTAAGACAACGGCGTACGGTTTCCCGCTCGCATGAACCGCCTTCACCAGATCGAGCTGACGGCCCGGAAGATCGATATTACTTCGCGATGCAGCTTCGCCGCTCATGTCGGCCGATTCGCCGACTACTAGAATTGTAAAATCGGAATCTTTTGCGGCATCAGCAGCATTTTTGAATCCGGCGTCTGTTTCGCATTTTGCATCGCAGCCGATTTCGTAACGTATCTTAGTCTGCGGATACTTCTGCCTTAAAGCCTCAAGCACAGTCACCGGATCGGTCGGCTGCCCGTCTCCGGCCCAGCTTCCGTTCATGTCAACCTTGCTGTCGGCAAGTGCTCCGATCACCGCGATCTCTTTCACTGATTTGCTTATCGGCAAAGTTTCCTGCTCATTCTTTAACAATACAAACGACTTCTCGGCCGCGATCTTGGCCGCATCTTTGTTTGCCTGTTTGAATACCTCGCGTTTTTCAAGCTCTTCGTCGGCAAATGGCTTTTCGAACAGTCCGAGTCGAAATTTTATCCGTAGCACATGCCGAACGGCATTATCGATCACCGCCATCGGCACTTTCTTCTGCTTTATCAACTCTTCGCCGTGTTTATTATAAAAACGGCTGACCATTTCCATATCCGTCCCGGCGTTCAGAGCGTACATCGCCGCGTCCGCTTCTGTCCGGGCAAGACCGTGAAACATCAATTCCATCACCGACGTGTAATCGCTTACGACAAGCCCGTCAAACCTCCATTCGTCGCGTAGAATTTTCTTTAATACGAACGGATTCGCCGTCGCAGGTACGCCATCGAGATCGTTAAACGCGGTCATGAACGAATCGACACCCGCATCGATTGCGGCTTTGAACGGCGGAAAATAGGTTTCCCGCAATGCTCGTTCGGAAAGATCGGTCGTGTTGTAATCGCGCCCGCCTTCGGCCGCTCCGTAGCCGACCCAGTGTTTCGCCGTCGCCAGGATTTTATTGTTCGCGCTGTAATCGCTGCCCTGAAACCCTTTCACGCGGGCAAAAGCGATCTTCGAGCCGAGATATGTGTCCTCGCCCGCGCCTTCGATCACGCGTCCCCAACGCGGATCACGTGCAATATCGACCATCGGGGCAAACGTCCAGTGTACGCCCGCGGCCCGCGATTCTGCCGCCGCAATCGCCGAATTCTTCTCGATCAAAGCCAGGTCCCAACTCGCCGATTCCCCAAGCGGCACCGGAAATATCGTCCGGTAGCCATGAATTACATCGAACCCAAGCAGAATCGGTATCTTCAACCGCGATTCCAGCGCCGCCCGCTGCAGCTCATTCGTCATCCGCACCCCGCGAACATTCAGCGTCGAGCCCAAAAGCCCTTTCCGAGCCATCTCCAAATGCTCCTGCCGAAACTTCCCATTCGCCTCCCCATCCAACTGCTGCAATTGCCCCAACTTCTCCGCCAAGGTCATTTTCCTCAATAATTGATCGATTTTCCGATCAATCGAAGCGTTTTTAGGACTAGTTGTAAGCGTAGTGGATCGCTGGGCAAATACTTTCGGAGATATGGATGCAAGACCAACAAAGACTATTGTTAATATTCTCTTTCGCCAATCGTACAAAATAGAATTCTTCATCGTGAGTAGGGGAAATGGAGTTGAATCTGGATCCTCGAGAAAAATTTCAAGGAGTGACTTGGTGCAGAAAGGGGTAAATATCCGGGCAGACGATCTCTGCCCGAATAATACTTTGTGCTTAGAACCGGAATCTGGCCTGCAGTTCGACGACCCGGCCGGACAGCCCACTCGTCGCTTGGCCGAAATTGCCGCTCGTAAAGAAAAGATTTCCGTCGGCAAAATTGAAAGGTGTAAGATTGAGAGTGTTAAAAATGTTGAATGCATTGACGCGAAGTTCCAGATTAGCGGCTTCGCCCAACACGCCTAGGCTCGGCAGGCCGAACCTTTTGGCAAAACTCATATCAATATTAAAGTATTTTGGGCCGCGAAACGCGTTGCGTCCGACGGCGGGCGGATTCAGTTCAAAATTCGGCCTGCCTGAAGGATCGGTTATAATCGTACCACTGAAATACTGACTGCCGCCGCCCGGAAAAATCCCGCCCGGAGACAAAAAGTTATCGTTAGTGTTGGCTATCGGCTGATTTCCATTGTATCCCGTCGGACGAATCGGCCCAAAAAATTCCCCGCTGGGCGTTCGCAGGCCCGCGCCTTGAAACACCGTAAATGGATAGCCCGTATGGCTTGTTACAATACCGTTTATTTCAATTCCGCCAAGCAGTTTATACATCAGACCTGCCTTGTTGTCCCTGAAAAACGGCAGTTCATATACACCCGCTATGGCAAAGCTATGTCGCACGTCGAAATCCGACGGCCCCTTTTCCTGCCGCTGGTCCAAGGGATAGGTCTGGTTTGTGACAAACCCAGGGCCCTCGAAAGAAAGCTGGTCTATGCTTTTTGCAAAACGGTAATTCGCCGAAATCTGAAACCCCTGAGCGAAGCGCCGCTCTGCGTGAACATTCATTCCATTGTAGCTCGCATTAACATCGGATCGGACGTAGAAAACCGGAGCGAATCCACCGTTTGTGGGTGCGGTGGAGAAACGCGGCTGGTAGAAAAAGTTTAGATTGATCAAACGCGCCAGATTACGACTTTGACTGCCCTCATATTCAATTCCCGCCACAATCTGATACGGCAACTGATATTGAAGTCCAAGTGAATATTTATAAACTTCCGCGTTTTTCAAGTTTCTATCCGTGCCCCAAACTTCGGCATTACCGCCAAGAACCGAACCGGACGATGGATCAATTCCTTGCAAGATCGCCGTATTCGCGGGATAGCTGAAAGGCGAATTCGTGGCACCAAGCGAATATTGAACACCGCCACCCTCAAAACAGCAAAGAAATCGGCGGGCGTAGAAAGGTGGATTAAGGCGCGTATTGGTCAACAAAACATTCGGTGTTCGGTTATAGAAAACCCCGAATCCTCCGCGAATGACGGCTTTGTCCTTAAGAAAATCGGCAAACGCCGGACTATATGCAAAGCCGAGACGGGGAGCGAAATTGTTTCGATCGGGATCCGTCAACGAATCAACAATTTGTAGTCGTGCATCGAGCAATTCCCGCCCGCTAGGACCTAAAACCAATGCCGACAACCGATCGTTCCCTTCTTTGACCGGAGAATAATATTCATAACGTAAACCCAGATTCAACGTCAAATTCGGACGGAACTTCCAATCGTCCTGAACAAAGAGTCCATATATGCTGTTTTTGAAATTACGGCGGGCGTTAGCCTGTTGTCCAGTCGGCGGGTCTACGTCAATAATTTCAAAGACAGCGGCGTCGTTGGCAAAATTAAAAAGTCCGGGAAATGTAAATAGAGGGCGTGAACCGCCGCTCAAATCGTTGTCACTGATCTCGCGGCGATACTCGATGCCGTATTTTATCGCGTGATTTCCAAATACCTGTGTCAATGTGTCGCGAATTTCAAAAGTTTTTTGATCGAAAATAGCCGGTGTCGTGTCTTCGCGCGGTGCGCCGAAGCTGATGCGGTTGCCGTTAAACCCGGGACCTTCAATTTCTATACGTGGAATGCCGAAATTTGTGTTGCTGGAATCCTCTACCTGATTTTGGCTGAATTGCACAAAGTTTACACGGAATTCGTTTAAGATGTTCGCATTAATATTGCGAATGTATGTCCCAGTTACCGAATAGGTCTGCGGTTTGTTCTGAAGGTCCGTATCAGGACGGCTTCTCGATCCCCTGTTGGAAAGTAAACTGTCGTTGCGTTTCGTAATATACGCAATAAATGCAAGTTGGTCTTTATCTGTCAGATTAAAGTCGGTGCGGAAGTTGAATTGATTTCCTCCAGTTTGTTGAATATCTGATAAGTTCGCGAACTGAATATCGGCGATTCCATCAAAACCGCCTCCGGTTGGCCCGGTGCTCGATCCTAACATGCCTGTAATTGAGCCGAGGTCCAAGCCTCCTGAAACCTGCCTGCAAAGATTCGCTGCATCGCCCGGATTACCAAAGAAATCTAAACAAGTCCTTGTCAAAGTTCCGGCTATGCGCGGAGCCACCCCCGGGCTGCTCAATACTCTTGCCGTCAGGCCATTCGGGCGAGCTGCAATGACCTGTTGCCGGTACTGCTCGGTTTCGACAAAAGCTTGATAGGTATTGCTGGTATTATTTCTTACGCCTTCATAAGAGAAAAAGAAGAATGAACGATCTTTGCCGGAGTTGAAGACATCGTCGTTTCCATCGCCGAAATTTAAGAACGGCAACGGGCCGCCTAGAGCTGCTCCGAACTGTCTAAACCGATTTTCCACTCGCTGTGTATTTCCCGGAAACTTATTAAATGCGTTTAATTCCGGGTCGTTGTATTTGTAAAATGTACTGCCGTGAAAATCGTTTGTTCCGTTTTGCGAAACAACCTTGATTTGGGCTCCGGAATTGCGTCCGTCTTCAGCCGAGAAACTGCTGCTCATTACCTGGACTTCCTTAACCGATTCCTGGTTCGGCGTAATATTCGCCGCTCCGCCGTGTTGTAAACTGGTAACACTTATACCGTCGATCTGGAAATTGTTTTGCGAGAGCCGTTGTCCGCTCGCACTGATCGGGATTTGATTTTCCGATTGTACAATTGAGGAATTTGAGCCGCCCGGCCCGGTCGTATTGGGAAAACCCACTGAATTACCATTGCCGCCGCGAGCTCCCGGAGAAAGAATACCGGGTGCCAGACGAGCCAATTCGTAAGGGTCACGCCCCTGTTGCGGCAAACGCCTAACCTCCTCCGTTGTGATTGATCTCTGCACATTCGCGTTTTCAGTCTGGAGAGTTGAAGTTTCGTCCGTCACGGTCACGGTTTCACTTATACCGCCGACTTCCAACACTACATCAAAACCCTGCACGTTCTCCGCATCAACATTTAGGTTCTCGACAACTTGTTTCTTAAAATTTGCTTGTTCTACTGTCAAATTATATTTTCCCGGTGCAAGACCGGAAAAACGGTAGAAACCATTGTCACTGGTTGTAGTTTGTTGACTTCGTCCCGTTTCATTGTTTGTCAAAGTTACGGTTGCGCCGGCTACGATCGCTCCGGTGTTGTCCGTTACTGCACCTTGTACGGCCGCTCTGAACTGGGCGTTGGCTAGGGACGAAAATATTGCCAGCAGGGCGACGCAGCCCATGAGCCTGACTAAACTGAAAGTTGCTTTCCGCATAAGGTCCTCCAAAAAGGTTTAATTGTAAATCTACACGTGCATGCATTTCCGGGAACGGAAAGCCAAGAGATGGTGTTCGGCGGTGGAAGCCTGTGTACCTCATCCTAAAATCGATTGGGGTAAATCGTTTTAGTAAATCGTTTTAGTACCTATGTGTATAGCATCATTTTATTTTTGATGTCAACAGTTTTTTAAGAATGATTAAATAAAAACCAACCAGCCAGAAGTTTGAAGGGAACAAGTAAATCGTTTTAGTTGGATTCGTTCGGATTACGTGATACTTTGCCTGAAGCGGAAATGGTTAACTGGTTTGAGTTCCGGTTCGGTGTGATTTACATATACGGGTCCTCCAACTCAGGTTGTCCCTTAAGTTGCTTTGTTCGCCGGCTCTGTGCAATATTTCACCCCTATGCCCCGAAAACCGAAATTCCCAACCGAAAAGCCGGATAAAAGATCGGTGGACCGGGTTGCGGTAAGTTTGAAGCAGTTGGCGGCGCATCTCAGCCTGTCCACGACCACGCTTTCGCTAGTTTTGAACGATGCTCCGTCGGCGAATTCGATCCCTCAGGAAACAAAAGACCGCATTTTTTCAGCCGCCAAAGAGTTAAATTACCGCCCGAATTACCTGGCGCGGTCACTGCGTGTACAGCGCACGAATACGTTTGGCGTGATCGTGCCGGAACTGAGCGACGGGTATTCGGCTATGGTGCTGAACGGCGTCGAGTCCGCATTGTCCGACGAAGGCTTTTTCTACCTGACTGCAAGTCATCTGCACCGCGACGATCTACTGGAAAAACTTCCGCGTGTTCTTATCGAAAGACAGGTCGAGGGAATCATTGCCGTCGACACGCCGATCCGGTTCGAACCGCATCTGCCCGTCGTCAACGTTTCCGGGCACGAGGAGATCGAGGGTGTAACGAACGTTGTGCTAAATCATCAACACGCCGCCGAGCTCGGAATCGGGCACTTGTACAATCTCGGCCACCGAAAGATCGCTGTGCTCAAAGGACAGGCTTTCAGCTCCGATACGGATATTCGCTGGGACACCATAAACCAAGCGGCTCGCAAGCGAAATCTCGCAATCGACGCCGGGCTCGTCAGTCAGTTGGAGGGCGATTCGCCATCGCCCGAGGTAGGCTACCTCGCCACAAAGAAACTGCTCGCAACCGGCGAAAAATTCACCGCCCTTTTCGCCTTCAACGATATCTCGGCCATCGGTGCGATCCGCGCCTTGGAAGAAATGGGTTTGCGCGTACCGATCGACGTTTCGGTACTTGGTTTTGATGATATCTACGCCGCCGCCTTTCACAACCCGGCGCTGACGACTATCCGCCAGCCGCTTTTCGAAATGGGAAGCATCGCTGCCAAGACCCTACTATCCAAATTGTCGGGAAAAGAGAATGGGGATTCGTCGGCCACCCTAAGCGTCGAACCAACACTTATCGTTCGTCAATCTACTTCAAGGGTTTCACAATGATGAAAACTACGCCTCTCCGATCTGCCTCACGGGGGTCACACTTCACATTTCTCGGAGGTGTAATTTTTCGTTAATATGCGTTCGATAGTAGGTTCGAGCTGGTCAAGGTCATTAGGCTTGATGAGAAAGGCATTTGCACCGGCGTCAATCGCCGCCTGCTGATCGGATGGTTTCGAGACCGCGGAAAAGAATATGATCGGGGTTTGGGAATCGATCTTTCTGATCCATCGGCAGAGTTCAACTCCGTCTATTTCGGGTAACCACATATCCAACACATAAAGATCGAACGGCTGTGCCGCGATCAATTCCATTGCGTCGGATGCATGGTGAACACCCGTAACGTGATAGGCCTCGTCCGACAACGTCAGAAGCATCTTGATCATTTCGCACGAATCCACATCGTCTTCGACGCACAGAATGTGACAGACAGCAGTATCTTCTTGTTTCATCATTAATTTTTGGGACTTGGGCTCGGGGACTAAGTCGATATTATAAACTACCTGGTAGCCGATGTATATAATGATTTGTAGTGGTTCTGACTCACCACCAAATCTTTTCTCCCGACAAATAAACCATTCGAAAAGGTTCAAATGTGACGATTTCCGCCGTTGCGTACCCGATGAGTATTTTTAAATACAGCTAACCCCTTTTATTACAATAATTAATGTTCTGGCACGGCCATTGCATCTTTTTCTGGTGAAGAGATTGTGGACGAATTCCAATCACTTTAAATCTATAGGCTTTGTTAACCTCTTCCCGAATTTAGACAAACAAGGCCTTAGTTTAGGGGAGAATGTTATGAAATTATTTAAGTTGAAAACAGCAGTTTTAGGATCGGCTCTCGGTTTGTTAACTATCGTGGGAGCTACTAGTGCGGGTGCACAGAACAGGAACGAGGAATATCGCGAATGGCAGCGCGCACAGCAGCAGGCGCAGGAAGAATTGAGGGATTACAAGCGAACCGGCAACCGGAGCGATTATCGTGATTATCAGCAGGCCCAAAAGCGTGCTCAACAAGAGTACCGCGAATATCAGCGATCTAACCGCGTCGGTTACAACAATAGCCGAAACGGCAATTACCGCGTCTACCGGAACGGCTCATACTACCAGACCGATAGCCGCGGAGCCGAATTGCTGAGACAGGCCGTAAACAGCGGTTACCAGCAGGGCTATAATCAGGGCCAGAACGACCGCCGATACAGCCGAGGGAATGATTATAACGGCAACAATGTTTACAGAAGCGGTACGTACGGCTATCAGTCATATGTTGACCGGAATCAGTACCAGTACTACTTCCAACAGGGTTTCCAACGCGGATACGAGGACGGCTTTAATAGTCGAAACCAGTATGGATACCGATCGAATAATTCGGTCAATATCCTTGGAACGATCCTAAATTCGATCTTAAGCTTCACGCAGAACTGAGCGTAAGCCTATTAAACTAAAAAGCGTCCGGTTTTACAGCCGGACGCTTTTTATTTCTTGTCGCTAAAGAAACGCAGAAAAAGGTGGGGGTGACACCCCAACCAGCCTGCCGTTATTAGTGCGCGCACCCACCCGTTAGCAGCGACTCTACTGCTTGAAATTTTGGAGTCTATTTCATTTCAATGACCGAAAGTATATTTCCCGCCGGATCTTTGAACCAGGCGATATTCGGGCCGGTGTTTTTTTCCGCACCGCGAAAAATGCCGTTTTCGTCGGTTTTCATTTCGCCTTCATAAGATTCGAAACTCACGCCGCGATTCTTTAAGTCGTCAACTGCTTCATCGATATTATCGACCGGAAAATTAAGGACGGTGAACGTAGCGGCTGTGTGATCTTCCTTTGGATATAAAAACACCGAACCTCCGCCCGTAATATTTATCCCGATGCCTTCTTCCTCTTCGGAAATATCAAGACCGAGTGTTGTGCCGTAAAATTCCTTAGCTTTTGAAATATCGGTCACTGAGAAAGTGCTGAAAGCCTTCGCGTCCCTGAACATTGTTTCGCTATTTTTTCCTGCTGCTGTCTTTGCCATGTAAAACCTCCATTTGTTCGTGATCGTGACGATGTGCTGTTGCATATCCGTACACTGGTTTATATTTATTGCTTCAAAACTGCGTCAATTAATTTTGCGGCAATTTCTATTCCCTCATCCCGAGATTTTCGCGATTTCCGTTTTCTCACCTTCTTTAATTTCATCCGACGGCGCCTTTTCGCGAGAAGCAAGCATCAGGAAAGGCAGGGCAAGCAATTGAACACCGGCGCTTATCATATAGGAAACGGGGTAGCCCCAGACATCGGCCGCTTTGCCAAGAGCAGGCTGGAATACAACGCCGCCCGAGGAAGTGAGAAGATTGTCTGACGAAAGGACGGTCGCACGCTGTTCGGATGGGATCAAACCGTTGATGTACGCCTGTCTGATCGGCCCGGTCGCGGCAAATACGATCGACCAGATCGCAAGCAAAACAAGCACCACCCAAAAATTCGGCACAACGCCCATCAATACTAGAGCCGCCGAACTCGCCGCTGAGCCGAACAATAAAAGAACTGTCCGGCGTCCAAATACTTTTCCCGCGTAAGGCACGATCAAACCGCCGACGATCTGTGCACCGGCGACAATCGCGGCAGCGATACCGGCGACGGCGTAAGATTCTGGCGAGCCGTAAAGTTCGAGGAGATACGGCTGCATCGCGTAAAAAGCGAAGATACCGATGCCGCCCGCGAACGGAGCGGAAAGCATCAGCCATCGAACCGGCGGATTGCGAAGTCCGTGATCAAGCGATGCCTTGAAAACGCTTTTGATCTCGTCCGCGAATGTAGAACTTTTTCGGGGCTTAAAGCCCACATCACGCATTAGGGCGAACGCGAGAAGGAACGTGATGCCGAGCATGATCGCCCGCAAAATATACGGCACACCGAGATTTGTGGCCTGTGCGATGAGTCCGCCAGCCAACGTGCCGGTGAGCATTGCGATGCCCGAAGCGACCGAGCCTTTTGCAAAGACGCTTTCCAGCGTGCCCTCATATTTCGACGAATTCAACCCGTCCACCAGCCACGCCTCGGTCGCTCCCGAAAAAAATGTAAATCCGAGCCCTAAAATCGCCGAAACCACCGCCCACGCCCAGAATGGGCCGCTGATCTGCCACATCCAAAGATATAAGATAGTCGAGCCGAAAAGGGTCGCCGACCCGAGTAAATCAGAGATCCGGCGACCAAATGTATCGGCAACAATGCCGGTCGGAACTTCGAACAGAACCTGTCCGAGAGTGAAAAAAGCATTCGCGGCAAACGCCTGCGTGATACTCAAACCGGCGTCGAGCAGAAATAAAGTATTGATTCCCCAGATAAAAGACGACGCAAATGTCGAGAAAAGAGTAAGCGCTATGTAAGTTTTGACGATACGGTCGCCCGCTTCCTTCATGGCTTATCCCCGGGTCATTTCGATATCGACCGCGATTGCCCGCCATTTTCCCTGTGTGAAGCGAATGACGCTTAAAACACACCGCGTGATGTGGCCGGATAATATAGCAAGCCAAATGTGGATCGGTTCGAGCGTTCCCGTCTGTTGAATGAATACGCAGATGCCCAGCGGAATAACCACCTGCGAGATTATCGAGATATAGAGTGGGCTTTTAGTATCGCCCGTTCCTTGCAGCCCGCCTGTGTAGGTAAGCGCGACCGATATGAAAATACCCGAAATGCTCAAAATGCGTAAAAGCTGCGTGCCGACCTCGACCACCGCCGGTTCGTTCATGCCGAAGATCGCCAAAAGCTGTGCCGGAAAGAAAAAGAAAAAGGATCCGATAAAAGCGGCGCCTAGAATTCCGAACCGCGCCGCCGTGTGGACCGCTGCGTTTGCCCGGTCGGGCTTGCCCGCACCGAGATTCTGTCCGGCGACCGCCGCGGCCGCGCCCATCAGGCCGACCGATGTCCAGGTTATGAGCGAAAACAATTGTCCGTACGAAACCGCAAAAGCCGCCTGCGCCGCCGCGCTCTCTGCCAGCGAACCGATGAAAGCGAGCATCAGCACACCACCGACGTTCATTGCGATTCCTTGAATGCCGGTCGGAAGCCCGAATTTGAACAGCTTTCGAATAATGCTCCAATCCGGACCCCAGCCGCCGCCGCGTGGAAACGAAACCACCCAACCGCCGCGCCAGAGTTTCCACAAAGCGTAAATCGCCACCGTTCCCGACGCGATGCTCGTGCCCATAGCCGAGCCCATCGTTCCGAATGCCGGTATCGGGCCGAGGCCGCGGATCAAAACGATATTGAGCACGACATTCAGCACCGTCATTACAATGCCGAGTATCATCGGCGTCTTCGCATCGCCAGCCGAACGCAGAGCGCCGCTCAGCATAAAATAGATCAAAAGGCCGATGCTGAATACGAATGTAATACGCAGGAATGGAAGCGCCTCGGCCTTGACGGAGGCTTCGGCATTGACGAAATCGAGCAGGAAGGGCGACGCAAAATAGCCGATCGGTGCCAGGATGCCGACGGACATGAAAATTGCGGTAAGAAATGCCTGGTAAACGGTGCGGTTGACCTTTTCTTCGTCACCCGCACCGGCGAAACGCGAGACGAGCACGCTCATCCCGGTAAAAAGCGACACGATAAAAACGATCACGACGATAAAGATCTGATTGCTGACGCCGATCGCAGCATTCGCCTTAAAGCCGACCAGATTTCCTACCAGAGCGTGATCGATGATTCCCTGCAGTCCGCCGATCATATTCGTCAGCATCGTCGGCCACGCGATCTTCCATACGGAACGGGCAAGCGGGCCCTCGACCATCGAACGGTCGTAGCGCGATTTGGCGGCCGGTTTTTCAGGGGAATCGGGGAAAGAGTCAGGGATCTCAATTACGTCGTCATCAGTCATTAATACTCCGGGAAATAAAAGACTACAGGTTCTAATGCAGAAGCCCGCACGAAGGAAGGGCGTTTTCGGTTAAGAGCGCCCTTACTTCGTGCGGGCTTCTGCACCGATCAATCACCCGTTTTAGTTTTGTGATAAAGAAAATAAGAACCCAAAACCAAAGCAAGCGCGATAACCGGAAAAATCCACGAACTCACCGGATCGCCGACCGCAATGTGCGAATAAAAAGCCCCGATCAGATCGAAAACCAATCCGGCATACGCCCATTCCGTTAATCTTGGAAATCCTGGAACGAGAACGCCGATGACACCCAGGATCTTGGCAACACCGATAAAAGGCAGCAAGTATATTGGATAACCGAGATGCGTAAATATTGTAACGGCCTCAGGTATCCGCAGAATATCCGGAATTGCCGACATAACAATGAACGCCGCCATCAGGCCGGTCACTATCCAATAAATGATCTTTATTTTCTTCATAAACTTAAACATTGACCAATACTCTGAAACCGCCATAGATCATGCGTTTCATATCGAACATCGGATCGTCGCCGCTCATGTCTTCCATTCCGGCCCCCAATTCCGGGTCGGCCATGATCTTTGCCATCGATTCGTTGCCGTGTTCCTCCGATTCGAATTCGACCGCCGCGTAAATTAGCGTCTCGCCGTCTTTAATATCCAGAGCTGTTGGAAAAGACATGATCCCGTCCGGCACTTTCAGATCGGACGCGACATACTCGCGGTACGTCAACGCTCCGTGTTTGCGAAACAACTTTCCGGCAGCTTCGGCCATCTTGCGGTAGTCCTCGACATTGTTATCGGGGATCGGCAATAAATAAATATCTACGTATTTAGACATCATATCTCCAAAAAAATTAACTCTTAAATGGAATTAGAGCCCGGATGCGAGCATCGCGTAAATAAAGGCCGAGCCAAATCAATATTCCAGCAATGATCGGAACGAAAAACGGATCATCGATACGAACATGTGTAGCCGTCGCGCCGCCGAGATACGCGGTAAGTAGTATTGCACCGAGAACCGCTGTTTGCGGGATCAAGTATAAAACGACGCAGGCGAGTTCGACGACGCCTAGCCCGGTCATTTGACTCATTTTCCATCCCAGAGGCTCGACATTAGCTTCCATTCCCTCGGGCTTGAAAAATTTGCCCGACGCACTAAAAAGCAGCAACAGTACCGGCAAGGCACTAACAACGTACCCGACCCAAACCATCCATTTCGATCCCGATGCAGGTGTATTTTCAACTACATCTTCCATAAATTTTCCTCCTAAAAATTTTCTTCTTTCCTTCCCGTGCTCGTTCAAAACATAAATCGCAAGGCGGTCCATGCATTCGGTCCAGCCGCGTTGAGGACCGTCGCGGTCTGCGACGGTATCGAATACGGCGTTGAGCCGTCTGTCTTATATCTAATCGCTAAATGTCTATTTTCGGAAAGTAACAATTGCGCGCAAGGTTATATCACGCAAGTATAAACCC
>JACMMN010000132.1 GCA_014379075.1 Pyrinomonadaceae bacterium
CAAAGTTTCAAGTTCAAGGTTCAAAGTTAAGACTTAAAGCCTTGAACCTTAAACTTTGAACCTTGAACTCAATGTTATGGCAGACATTCAATATTACGGCACAGGCCGCAGAAAAACATCGACCGCACGGGTTTACCTTCGTCCGGGAACGGGCAATATTATTGTAAACCGTCGGGAATTCGATTCTTACTTTCCGAACGAAGCTCTGCGGATGATCATTCGCCAGCCGCTCCGTTTGACCGATACGGCGGGTAAATTCGACATCCTCGTAAATGTCGCCGGCGGCGGAACGGCCGGACAAGCAGGAGCTTTGCGACACGGAATCACGCGTGCGCTGATGGTATTCAACGCCGACCTTCGCCCCGCTCTCAAAAAAGCCGGCCTGGTCACACGCGATCCGCGTCAGAAAGAACGTAAGAAATACGGGCAAAAGGGTGCTCGTGCGAGGTTCCAGTTCTCGAAGAGATAATTTCATTGTAAGAGTAACGCTTTTAAGCGTGAAACGGTTAACCCATTCACGCTTAAAGTCGTTACTCTTACATTAATCCATTGCCGGAGTTTTTGGTTTATCAATAACTCTCCGGCGAGTACAAAAACCAATAAGTTAGGAGATTTAATTTTGGCAAAAGTAACGATGAAAGAACTTCTGGAAGCAGGAGTGCACTTTGGCCACCAGGTTCGCCGTTGGAACCCGAAGATGAAGGAATATATCTTCGGCGAACGCAACGGCATTTATATTATTGACCTCCAGAAAACGCAAAAGCTTTTCCGCGACGCTCTTAATTACGTCACGGAATCGGTCACCGAAAGGCCGAATCAAAAGATCCTTTTCGTCGGCACCAAACGCCAGGCCCAGGACGCGATCAAGGAAGAAGCCGAACGCTGCGGACAGTATTACATCAACAACCGCTGGCTCGGCGGGCTTTTGACGAACTACGACACCGTCAAGAAGTCGATCGCCAAAATGAAAGAGGTCGAAACGATGCGCGAAGACGGCCGTTTCGAGATGCTCACCAAGAAGGAGCGCCTGAAGCTCGACAAGCTTCACGAAGGCCTGATGAAGAATCTCGCCGGAATAAAGGACATGGGCGGCCCGCCGGATATGATGTTCATCATCGACGTCCGTAAGGAAGATATTGCGGTCAAGGAAGCTAACCGCCTGGGAATTCCTATCGTCGCGGTAGTTGATACCAACTGCTCGCCGGAAGGGATCGATCAGGTGATTCCGGGTAACGACGACGCCTTGCGTGCGATCCGTTTATTCGCTTCGCGTATCGCGGATGCCATACTCGAAGGTCAGCAGGTCGGAACCGAAGGCAGCACACCGCAAGGTGCCGATGCCGAAGATAGTGAGGAAACCAACGACATCGGGGCAAGCCTCGCACCTCCGGCCGAACCGAATATTCAGGTAGCCGATCAATCTTTTGCTACGGCTGAGGCAACTCATCCGGATTCAGAAGACGGTGCTGAAGCGATGCTTGAACGGGCGCCGGATGAGGAAAAACCTTTGGCGGCTGAAACGGTAGAGGAAGTTGCTGCGGCCAAAACAGAAGAAGCTACGGAAGCAACCGCGAGCTAGACATATTTTTTTATTTTTTGAAAGCGTAGCCGTTTCCGTAATGGGCTACGCTTTTTTACAGGTTTGGAGTTAAGTAATGGCAGATATCACAGCAAGTTCAGTAAAATCTCTCCGTGAAAAGACCGGTGCGGGCATGATCGATTGTAAAAACGCCCTTGTGGAAGCAAACGGCGATGAAAACGCTGCAATGGAGATCTTACGAAAGAAAGGAATGGCAACCGCCGGTAAGAAAGCGGGCCGCGTGACAGCAGAAGGAGCTGTCGGCTCGTACATTCACATGGGCGGAAAGGTCGGCGTGATGGTCGAGATCAATTGCGAGAGCGATTTCGTCTCGCGCGGAGAAGAATTTCAACAGTTAGTCAAGGACGTTGCAATGCACATCGCCGCATCCGATCCCCGCTACGCCCGCCGTGAAGAGGTGCCCGCGGCCGATCTCGACAAGGAACGCACGTTTCTTCTCGAACAACTCAAGGGCGATCCGAAAAATGCCGGAAAACCGGAAGATGTTTTGAACAAGATCATCGAAGGGCGTCTGAACAAGTTTTACGAAGATAATGTTTTGGTCGATCAGCCTTTCGTAAAAGACCCGAGCAAGACCGTCGGCGAACTGGTCGCCGAAAAGATCGGTTCGATCAAGGAAAACATCTCGATCCGCAGATTCACTCGTTATAAAATGGGCGAAGGCATTGAGAAAAAAGCCGACGATTTCGCCGCAGAAGTCGCTTCGATGGTCGGCTAGTTGCGTTCAAAGAGGTCAGGGTGTCTGTAGAGTTCATAGAGTAAAATCTTAAACTCTACAGACTCTAAAACTATGAAAGAGCCTGCATTCAAGCGCATCCTGCTCAAGCTTTCCGGCGAAGCCCTGATGGGTGAGCAGAATTACGGTATTGACACTTTGGTCGCCGAATCGGTGGCGAGAGAAGTTAAAGCTGTCCACGAACTCGGCGTCGAGATCGCCATTGTGGTTGGCGGGGGCAATATCTTTCGCGGCGTTTCAAAATCGGCGGGAAATATGGATCGCGGCGCGGCCGATTATATCGGGATGCTGGCGACCGTGATGAACGCCGTGGTTTTGCAAGACGCGCTCGAACAGGTCGGCGTTTACACCCGCGTAATGTCAGCGATCGATATTCCGCAGTTAGCGGAACCTTTCATACGGCGCCGTGCGATCAGGCATCTTGAAAAGAAACGCGTAGTTATCTTTGCCGCCGGAACCGGAAACCCCTATTTTACTACTGATTCAGCAGCCGCTTTACGCGCGTGCGAGATCGGTGCGGAGATCATTTTTAAGGCCACCAAGGTTGACGGCATTTATTCTGCCGATCCGATGAAGGACCCTTCGGCTACACGGTTCCAAACCATCTCCTACCAGGAAGTGCTCGAGAAACAGTTGAAGGTGATGGACGCCTCGGCGATCTCTCTTTGCATGGACAATAACCTCCCTATCATGGTTTTTAACATGAAGGAAAGCGGTAACATACTCAAAGCGGTCGGCGGCGATCTGAGCATCGGCACATTGGTTACCGTCGGCCAGACAGCGACCAAGGCCGGATAAATTTTTCGAAAAAATTCTAGTTATTTGAGGTTTTAATGAGCGTAGATTCCGTTACAAACGAAACGAAACCTAAGATGGATGCGGTTGTCGAAGATTTCAAGCGCAAGCTTACAAATGTCCGCACCGGCCGTGCGACTGTCGGATTGCTCGACGCGGTCATGGTCGATTATTACGGTACGCTTACGCCGCTGAATCAGATGGCGTCGATCGCCGTTCCTGAACCCGCAATGCTGACCGTCCAGCCGTGGGACGCTACGCAGATGGCCGCAGTCGAAAAAGCGATAACCGCAGCGAATCTTGGCATGAACCCGTCTAACGATGGAAAAATTATTAGATTAACCGTGCCCGCGCTCAACGAAGAACGGCGCAAACAGTTTGCCAAACAGATCCACGAGATAGCCGAAGAACATCGCGTTGCCGTCCGCAACGTTCGTCATGCATCGAACGACAGTTTGAAAAAGATGCTAAAGGACAAGGAAATTTCTGAAGACGACGAACGCGGCGGGTTGGATGACGTACAAAAACTCACCAACACTTTCATCGCCAGGATCGACGAACTCGCGAAGAATAAAGAAGTCGAAATTATGAGCGTCTAACGCTTTCTCCCCAACTCCGACCATCTAAATGACACTGATCTATTGCTTGTTAGCTACTTGTTCCGCC
>JACMMN010000013.1 GCA_014379075.1 Pyrinomonadaceae bacterium
AAAAAATGAAAAGTAAAATTACAAAAAGTCTTTCTCCAGTTGCTGTAATGTTTTCGGCAGCTATCTTTTTAGTAATTGGTTTGATGAGTAGTACGTTTGTTGAAAGTTCGGATGCGGCACGAAATATGGCCACGCCGACTCCGACTCCAATGATGTCACCGTCGCCAACACCGACGGCATCTCCGACGCCGGTTCCATCACCGACAAACCCTTCGGATCCGGTTCCGACACCGACTGTATCACCGCTTCCGGACCCGATGAATCCGACAAATCCGACACCGTCACCTACACCGAGGTGATAATCTAGATACGATCTTCAAAAATAGGCAGGCCCAAAAGCCTGCCTATTTTGGTCTGGCGACAAGGATTGGTGAGAGTTCCGCAATGTGAAAACAAGGCGGGCGAGGCTCGAACTCGCTGGGCCGTTTAAAGCCGTGACCATGTACTCCCGACCTGCATTCGCCAAAATTTGAATCGAGCGCAAGCCTTTCGCATGCGCTCGATTAATCAGATCTCAACCTTTTCGATCACGCTGACCCAGTGTCCGTCAACCAGATTCCCATTGGCGAATTCCGAGATCAGTGTAAACACCTTGTCCGAAAATCCGCCGACGTTCAGGATATCGGCACGTTCTTTGGCCTGCGTGGTCGCGTTGGGTTGAATATCGATACAGACGAGCTTTGCGTCCTTGTTACGGGATTTGAACTCGTTCCAGTTCTTCATCGTCTCGGTTCCACTGCCGCCGAAGCGGCCGTAATACGGCGTGTCCATCCATGATTCGTTATCGGAAACATAGATGATGACATCGCCGGCCGCCTTTCGGCGGTTAAGTTCGCGAAGCGGTGCCGAACAGTTGGTTCCGCCCGAGGGCAGCGCAGCCAGCTTTGCGGCGTTGGTCATGACCGAATCACGCGGATTCAGCCTTGCCTCCACGATATTGTCCGAGAACGGAATTACTTCCGCCGACGGATTTTTTCGCAGTATCGCCGCCGCGAACAGGGCCGCGACATCTAGACAGCCAACCGAAGTGGTCGCGCCTTTTCGATATCCGGTAACTGGCGAACGCATCGAACCCGAAATATCGGGAAAGATCCAGACCTTTCCTTTGATCACCGGGACATTTTCGGTCGCGATCTCCATCGCGTCCTGAAGCGCCTCGGTGATCTCACGCGGAATTTCCTTATTTCCCGAGGCAGCGGAGTACGCCGACATCAGTTGATATGGAAAAACGCGCGCTTTTCGGATCGCTTCACCGTCGCGGAGACGGGCCGCGATCAGGCTGACCATCTGCGGATCGGCAAAAACACCGTGACGCTGAAACGTGTTCAGATTCATGCGTGTCATTTGCCAGCCGGCATTGCGGGCGATCTCAGTCCATTCCTTTCCGCCGAGCGTCAGGGCCGTCAGCATTTGAAATGGAACATCCGGGACGTCGGGCGAATCTCCGTTCTTGAACCGCTCGAACCGTTTTACGGTCTCCGGCAGTTTATCGGCATCTATTTCGCGACCAATAAAGTAACCGTAGAGAGCCTCGCGTTCCGCATCGGCGGGCTTTGGGTGGACCATCTTCAGAATGTCGGCAATCGACGGCGACTGTCCGACAGACTGCTTGAAGATCCGATCGACTTCTCGAGTTTCAAACCACTCGCGAACCAGACGCTTCGGCAGGGAACCGAGCGATTTTCGCCCGACCGCACCCGAACGCATGATCTGCACGAAATTTCGAAGCATCTTTCCGTTATCAACTACGCGAGGAAAAATGCGTTCGAGCAGTTCCTTGTCCTTGACCGAAAGCACGGCCGCAAGCAATGCGGGCATGTCCTTCATATAGCCTTTCTCACGGGCGAAAATCGCGGTCTTCGCGACGAATTCTGCATCGACCTCATTTGCCAGAGCCAGAACGGCTTCGAGCTGTTCTTTCGCATCGGCGTAAAAAGTGTGGTTAAAGCAGCCAGTTGCCGCGTACTGAGCGAGGGCCTGTTTAGGCGAAAGTTTGTACGCAAGCCCGCCTGCTTCATTGACCGCATCGGCCGTCGGCGTGAACATTCCCGCGATGGTTTTGAATATATTTTTGTTTGACATGATTTCCTCCTATGGACAAATTTCGCATTCCGTTTGGAGCGATTTGGGTAAAAGAAGCAGCGACAAGTATTGTTGAAACGAGCTGCTCTACCATTGAGCTACGTTTTGCCGAACAAAACGACGGGATTCGAACCCGCAACCGGCTGATTATGAGTCATGTAGTTCCAACTGCATTCGCTGCAAAAAATGGCTGACGGGGCGGGATTTGAACCCGCGGCGTCCGGCTTAACAGGCCGGCACTCTGACCAACTGAGTTACCCGTCAAAAAATCGGCGACAAGGATCGAAAAGACTTCTCCGCGCTCTACTTCTGAGCTACGCCCTGTTAAATTCAGGACGGCCGGAATTGCACCGGCAACCTGTCAGTTTCAATGATGTAGTCCTTTCAGCATTCGCCGAAAAAATGGTCGCGGCGGAAAGAGTCGAACTTTCACCAAAGGCTTATAGACCTCCGCTCTTCCGTTAAGCTACGCCGCAAAAAAATACTGGTCCGCCGGGCGGGATTCGAACCCGCGATATCTCGCTTAAAAGGCGAGTGCCTTGACCGGACTTGGCTACCGGCGGCCACCGAAAATCGCTAGGCGAATGCGCTTGTTAAGCGGCATCGTAAGGCAAAAGACAATCGTGTTCGTTGCGAACAAAGAAAAGCATTTTTCGCATTCTTTTGCCCTCGCCGCTTCCCGTGCGCATTCGTTGTGGTAAGACTGTTTGTAAAATTTGTATGAGATTCGCCCCTGCTCGGCCGCTTCCGAGGTGAAGCGGCCGGTGCGTTTACGGGAGATCAGTGAACGGCCGCCATGGCCTTCATTTTCGGAGTGAATGACTGCCGTTCTTCGATCGATTCAGCTTCGGTTTCAATTGCCTAATGAACGGCATTGACGACCTCGGCGATCTTTCGGATCTTGAAGAGACTATTCTCTCGATCCTCTTTGGAACTAAGGTCGAAATCGAACGACACTTCACGGCTGCAGTCAGCCAGTTTCAATTCGATCTGCCCCCATTTCCAGTCGTCTTCGCTGCTGTTCGGAATTTCGCGGGTATCTTCGATAACGCCGATTATGTATGCCCGCATTTCCGTTTGTAAGTTCAGGAACGTCCGTTCTTGAACATGATATTTCTTGCTCATTTTCTTTTCCTCTAGGTTAAATACTGAAAAATGTGGTGGCTTATCGCGACATGATTCAGCTAACTAGGAAAAGCTGAGGGTTCACGTCGCAATCGTTTCTTTATTTCGAGGACTCTTTATCGCAAACATAGTTTTTTCTCCTTTGATTAAATATTTGGCGGGACCGAACGGACTCGAACCGTCATCGTCTTCGTAGACAGCGAAGTGCATACGCCTTTCTGCCACGGCCCCATATTGATTTTGGATTTTAGATTTGCGATCTTGGATTTGA
This sequence comes from Pyrinomonadaceae bacterium, assembly GCA_014379075.1. GTDB lineage: Bacteria > Acidobacteriota > Blastocatellia > Pyrinomonadales > Pyrinomonadaceae > OLB17. The sequence goes on from JACMMN010000013.1 coordinate 3,479, forward strand.
CAGAATTGTAGCTATTTCAAAATCCGCAATCTAAAATTCAAAATCGAAATGGGTGGACCGGCGGGATTTGAACCCGCACTCTCCGCATTCACAGTGCAGCGCTTTACCGGTTAAGCTACGGACCACATATGCCTAGAATACGAACAATTGATTGATTTTATTGTTGTAAATTTTGGTAAAAGCAGATATCTTAAACACTGTTGATCACGCCTTGAATCGCCCTATATGTTCCATATAAAGAAGTAAATGACACAACAACCACTTATTCTAGCTGACGCACTATTAGAAAACTCTTCTTGGCGCTGTGTAAAATGCGACGATGGTTCGCCTGAAGTGGCCATGAAAGGTTTCAAGAAAGACTACATTCCACCATTTGCGTATGTTGGGTTGGCGTTAGGACCATTAATCGGCCTACTCATCATACTAGGGCGACGGGTTCAACATGACCTTACATTGCCATTTTGTAAGGAGTGTTGGCGAAATCTGAAACGTGCCGATTTGTTTGAAACATTAAGCGTATTTTCATTTTTTGTTTCGATTGTTTTGGGTGTTGCTCTCCTATTGAATTTGGATTCATGGACAGCGTTTTTTATCTTTCCCGTTCTCGCCGGAGCTTTGATCGTGTGGTCTCAAATCTATAAGCGAGATAGTTCTCCGAAGTTTAAAACGGTTAGCCGAAAACAGGTTGTCGTTACAAGTGCTGCATCGCAAGATATTGTCTTTGCAAAGTAGCCAGGCTTCGCCGAAGTTTTCCGGCAATTTTGGATTCTGGAGCGGGTAATCGGATTCGAACCGATGCTTAACGGTTTTGCAAACCGCCGCCTTTGGCCGCTTGGCTATACCCGCGGGAATAGTTTCGAGTTTGGAGAGTTATAGAGTTGCGGAGTCATCGAATTCCGATAGAAAAGTGAAGTATTAAGAACACTGTAACTCGATAACTCCAGCGAACTCCCAACTATTTGGCGGTGCCGGGACTCGAACCCGGAACCTCCTGTTTAGAAGACAGGCACTCTGTTCCAATTGAGCTACACCGCCGCGAAAATGTGGTCCGGGCAGCAGGATTCGAACCTGCGAACACTTGTTTCCAAAACAAGCCGATATAGCCGCTGTGGAACGCCCGGAAAAATGTGTTGGCTTCGGGGAAAGGATTTGAACCCGTATTTCCTGATCCAAAGTCAGGCGTCCTGCCGGTTGGACGACCCCGAAAAAAGTTGGCGGTTTGGCGGTATGCAGTAGGCAGTCAAAGCCTATCCAAATCTGAAATCTGAAATGTGAAATTTAATGGTGAAGACGGAAGGACTCGAACCTACAACCTTCTCGTTCGTAGCGAGATGCTCTAATTCCATTGAGCTACGTCTCCATGATGAGTTGTCAGTTGTCGGTTGTCAGTTGTCAGGAAGAACTTTCTTAAATTGACAACTGACTACCGGCAACTGCTAAAGCTATTCAGTTATCAAACATCAAAAATAAAAAGGAGCGGCTACCCGTGATTCACATTGAATCCTCGCGTAACCGCTCCTAAAACGTAATTGCTTACTTTCGATGTTTCGGGAGCGGGGACGCCGCTCCCGCTGTGTTAAGTCATTAATTCAAAACGGTTTACGCCGTTCTGTTTTTGCTGATAATCCGCATTTTCGAGTCCCGGACACACGACGGTCCAAAGGCTCATATTCGTCCGCAAATCTCTCGATGCGGGCGAGCCGTTGAATATTCGTGTTGTATGTTCCGAATTTCGAATCACTAAACTATCTCCAAAAAAATCTTAAATCCTCGCTTCGTTTTCCGAAGCAGCCAAATTTTTAGCACAGTCAGAAAACGCTTGTCAAGGGTTTTTCGTAAAAGTTTTTTGCGGGTGGGTGAAAAATCTAGAAATGACGATAGCCTTTCGGCTCTAAAATTCGCTGCTGCCCATCACTTATAAGTTCAATGACGCCAACATTTGCGGTTACCTCGCCGATCTCGAAAAACGAGCTCAAATTTAACGTCGATATTTTTTTTTTGTCGGCAGTGAAAAGCAGGACGTAATCTTCGCCGCCGTTCATGGCGAGAGCAAGCAAATCATCGGCAGATAACTTCAGGCCTTTAAGCTTTTTCTCTACCGGAATTTTA
>JACMMN010000133.1 GCA_014379075.1 Pyrinomonadaceae bacterium
AGATGATGGCTTCGCCATTCAAGGCGTTAGCGGGATTGAAAGAAATTCTAACTAAAAAGGAGGCGGGTTTGTTCTTTTGTCAGAAATCAGCACACCTCGAAAGCACCCAAACCGGTGCCTATGCCAGAGGTGCGCTTGACATTATGGGGTAACTTCATAGATGACCCTATCTTCTCGAACGGTCGGCTCCAGTGTTATTGTGCTGAGGATTCCTTTGGCTCCTTACTTTAAAGTCTCGTGCGCTATCTTTAGACTTCCCGAGATATCGTCACGGTAGACGGGAATTTCCTCTTCGAATAGCTTATTGATCAAATTACTTTGTTCTGATATATCAAACCTAGGTCTAATTAGAAGGTCTTTTCCAGTGAGCTTGATTACTACCCTACAGGCACTCGCCTCTTTGCCAATCGGCATTTCGACTGGTGGAGCGAAATAATGTCGAATAAGGTCAACACAACTTTTCGTTGAGACCGCGTCAAACGATTTTGACCTCTTGAGAATTCGAAAGCTTGATTTTCGAAGGTTTTTCCCTTCAAGAAAAAGACCGCTTTCGTCTATAAAAGCGTGATCCATATCTAACTCCCGATTCTCACGGAGAAATCCCAACATTAGTGGCAAATAGGATTGCCTGTTAACCTGCCGTGTTTCTTTGAGGTAGCTGAAGAGCGCGTCGTTTTCTACGACTATCCTTCCAGAATATTGCTCAGATCTCACACTAAGAACGACAAAATAGCAATCATTACAGTTAACTTGACTTAAGACCCGCTCGTGAAACTTCGATCCTTGAGCAAAAACTGAAATAGTTGCTAGACAGATTAACAGCAGTAAAATTATGTTTTTCATAAGTTGACCTCGCTGGCTGATTTTTTAGGTGTTACGGTCTCGATTTCGGAGAAAGTTTAAGCGTCGGGCGTTTTCTCCTGGTGCTCCTGGGTTCGAGGAATCCCTCAAAATCTAAGTATGGCGAAATGTCTCGGCCGGCATACGTAGTTCTACAGGGTGTACATGCACCTGGAGCTTCTATCATCATCGCTCTATTCTCGATATTTACAGCGTCAATTTCCGTTCTTGGAATTGGTCCGAATGCATAGGCCGTATATCTAGAGTCCATAATTCTTTCGTCACCCGCTCGCTCTATTCCCTTAAAACGCATCCACGCATGTCCGATTAGCTCATGCGCAAGAACAGCAAATGCCGGCACAATACCGCTTGGACTCGCTTCATTCATATCATTCCAGTAAGCTGCCGGCTGTCCTGACCAGAAAATTGTGGTTCCTCGTCCGACTCGTTGACCAGGATCGGCTTGGTTGTTACTTGGGTTATCAGGATCGCGCATGATGTTGAAATTTTCCCGTGTACGAACCATATCTCGAACGGCTCCAGCGAGTACGGAGTCTTGTAACATAAACGTAATGTTGCTTGCCGCGTTTAGAACGTATTCATTACTACCTATATATTCTGAGCCATCTTCGTTTAGCAGACCCCCAAAGGTATATTCCACTCTACGAGTGATGTTTTCCGTGATTTCTGTGCCGTCTGCGGTTGTCCTTGTACGAGTCTCGTCATAATATATCCAAATTCTTTGACCGGAAGGATCTACATACCTAAGCGGGTTGTTCCGAACATAGCAATACAGATTCCAACTGCGCGGATCCAAGTCATATTCGCAAAGATCCGCACGGACGGAACGCGGACGAGGCGTCCGAGTTCCCATCGCTTATTATTGGCCCACAAGCGTTTTTCTATGAGTTTCCGCCGGACAGTTTGGGACGGAAATCCGGCACTTTTGGCCCTAAGTGCCTTTTTTTGCGGCTATGCTATTACGCCCCTTCCTAACGTGCGGGGCTTCTGTATTCGGTTTCACGCCGTCGTTACGAACGTGCGGGCTTTGAAACTTACTTTGCGGAGGCTCCTTTTTTGGCGGCGGGTTTCTTTTCTACCGGTTTTGCTTTTGGGGCAGCTTTTTTGACCGCTTTCCCAGCCGGGTTCAGCATTGCGGACCATCGGTATTCGGGAGTGTCGAAACCGCTTGCGATCTTCTTTAGGATAAATTCGGTCATCGCGTTTACGATCCAGTTGTGGTTCTTTTCACCGACCGAGGCGATCTCGGCGTCGGGTGCCGGGTTCATGAAATCGATGGCGTATGGAATTCCGTCCTTTATGGCGAATTCCACTGTATTCAGATCGTAGCCTAGAGCACGGCAGATGGTTTTTACATCCTTTTCGACGCGTGCGTGGAGTTCGGGGCTGAGATAATCATCGGCATCGACGTACTGCATCCCACTCAGATAAGGCTGCGATGGATCATAAGGCATTATCAAAACCTTCTCCTGCCCGACACAGTAGCAGCGGACGAACTGATCGTACTCGATGCCTTCCTGCAAGGTCATGCAGAGAGTTCCGGTCTGATCGTAGACGTGCCAGAGCTCTTCGAGAGAGTGGATCTTGGACACATTCTTCCAGCCGCCGCCGTCGAACGGTTTGAGAAAGGCGGGAAAGCCTACATGGTCCACGATCCCCTGCCAGTCGAGCGGGAATTCGAGATTGCGAAGGCTTTCGGTGGTTATGCCTTCCATATATTTTTCCTGCGGAAGCAAAACGGTCTTTGGGATCGCAACGCCAAGTTTCGACGCCAAAGCGAAGTTAAAAAACTTATCGTCCGCCGACCACCAGAAAGGATTATTGATTATAAAAGTGCCTTCGAGCGCCATCCGCTTCAAGGTGGCCCGGTAATAGGGGACTTCGTGGGAAATGCGGTCGACAATAACGTCGTAGCGTTTCGGTTCGTCAAGGCGGATGCCGCCGAAAGTTACCATCTCGGCCTCGACTTTGCCTTTGCCGTTCTCGTTTATACTTTTAATGATGGATTCGGGAAACGTTATCTCGCGTCCCGCTAATATGCCAACTCGTTTCATAATAAATTTAAAGTCCTTAATATAATTTTATTCGGCAGACGCCTGCCCGGTTAGTAAGGGCTTTGTCCAGGTCAGCCTTTTAAGCCCTCACTTACCGTCAGGCTTCTGCGTTGATTTGATCGCCATCTAAAATCCTAAATTTTAATAGATTAAATAAATCGTGGCAAGGCAAATAACAGGATTGCGCAACGCACCGTTAAAGTAGTAAGCTAAGAAGCGGCAGCTTTCCGCGCCTCATAACTAGTTTCCCATTTACCTCAAATTCAGAACAGATCTTACTTCAATTAAAATGAACGACTTGGCAATTCCTTCGGAATACACCTCTGCAAAACTTCAGCCGAATATGGCATTCGCTCCGCAGTCCGGCGAGGCTCCCGTCTTGTCGAAGAACGTGCAGTCATTTCAGAACATCCTGCGCCGGATGCTTGCGGTCGATCCGAAAGTCAGCGATCTTATCTTTTCACCGGGCCGGCCGCCGCAGGTAGAACTTACGGGAGACCTTCAGGGCGTTCCGATCCCGGGACTCGACCAACTCGCGGCAGCGCAGATCAAAGCGATGGCCGACCTGATGCTGGAAGGCAACGAACAAGGCCTGGAAACGCTGGAACGGAGAGGTTCTACCGATATTTCATACAGTGTCAACGGGCTCTGCCGGTTTCGCGTAAATATTTTCAAACAGCGGGGCACGGTCGCAATTGTCATGCGCGTTATTCCGACGACAGTGCCGAACTGGCAGGAACTCAATCTGCCTGTCGGTGTTCGCAATGTATCCGAACTGAAGAATGGCCTGGTTCTGGTAACCGGGCCGACCGGATCAGGCAAATCGACGACGCTTGCCGCGGTCATCGATCTTATAAACGACACCAAAAAGTATCATATCGTTACGATCGAAGACCCGATCGAATTCAGCCACGAGCATAAACTGAGCACGATCCATCAGCGTGAACTGCATTCCGACACACCGGATTTTGCGCTGGCACTTCGGGCGGCACTCAGACAGGCGCCGAAGGTCATTTTAGTCGGTGAGATGCGCGACCGGGAAACAATAGAAGTCGCGCTTGAGGCGGCCGAAACGGGCCACTTGGTCTTGTCCACGCTTCACACCATCGATGCCGCCAAAACCATCGACCGTATTATCGGCGTATTTCCAAAGACCGAGGAAGCCGCTATCCGAACGCGCCTTTCGCAATCGTTCCGGCGGATAATCTCTCAGCGGCTGATGCCGAAGGTCGGCGGCGGGCGCACCGCGGCTATCGAAATACTTGTATCGAATTCAAGAACGCGTGAATATATTGAAAAAGGTGAAAAAGAAGGCCGTTCGATAGTCGATGCGATGAACGACGGCGAAATGGAAGGAATGCAGACATTCGACCGCGAGCTTGAAAAAATGATCCGCGGCGGAGTGGTGAAAAGGGAAGTCGGCCTGGCCTACGCGACCAATGCGAACAACCTGGCACTTTCAATCAATGACCTGACCGGAGAAACCGTATTGCCCGAAGCCGAACCGGAGCATAAAGAAACCGAGGCTGTTCCTGAGATCGAAGGGTTTGAAAGGTAATGTTAACGATTTGCTTCCGGCAACAACTCGTAGTTTCCCATCTCGCGATTATAGGAATCCAAAGCCCCGACCGAATCGGCGGTGGCGTCGAGCATTTGCTTGGTCATCGCAATTGAATCCGAAAGCTGCTCGAAATCGAGAAGTGAGAATTTCTCCGGCGTGGACATCGTTACGATCTCGTCATTCAGATAGCTGAAAAAGTTCTCGATCGACTGCAGCTGCCCTTCGACAAGTTTTACGCTTCGTTCGATCTCATCGAATGACGCTACGCGGCGTTTCAGTATCTCAACATTAGTCTGCTGAATACGCCTGGTCTTTTCGTCTCCCGCGCTTTCCATCGCACGGAAAGCCTGCGAAAGCTGATTGTGGACTGCCTGGCGGTTGATCGATTTCAAATGCTGCTTGCGGCGGCGGTAAACGTCGAGCAGATCGACAAAATCTTCCCATCGCTGGTCAAGTGTCCGTAAATTACTCGGCAGAGCACCTGCACCGGTGAATTTCTTGTAATTATCCTGGATCTTTTCCTTTAACCACCGAAGATATTCGACCGCTTCACGTTCGCGGGGAGTAAATGTCTTTATCAATTTCTCACGGTCGGCCTTATTTAAAGCACGCAGGCGGTCTTTTTCACGCTGGTTGACGAGCTGGCGGTACCACGGCAGGTTCGGTAGAAATAACAAATAGATCGCCTCACAAATTAGAGCGATAAGAAGCGGAATAACACTTCCGGTAAACGCAGCGGCTACGGCAAAGCCCGCCAGTCCCCAAAAATTAAATGGTTCTTTGACCGCCTCTTTGGCGTAACTCGAATTGAATTTGGTTATCTGCTGCTGGTATTTCGCCAAATCTGCCATAAATAACTAGATGCTCACTTTTCGGCTAACGTTCGACACAGAATGGCTGTTAGTTTGACCGGTTCATATCGTTTGTTTCATTAACGATCACCTGATCTAGTACATCTTCTTCCTTAACTTCAGATTCGGCAGCGATCTGTTTGCCGGTCGAATTCGACGTTCCCGCACCGAGAAGGCCCATCTGCGATTTGTATTCGAGCAGTTTATCCTGAAGCTGAATATCCATCGCCTCGCGTTCTATATCCTGCATTTGCGTATCGACATTGCTCGATCCAAGCTGAAGTTTTGCTTCGGCGGCGGCGACACGGCGATCGATCTTCTCGCGCATTTCGTTGAAGGTCGAAGCATCGTCGCCGATGTTAAAGGTCTCCATTGTCTGCGCAAGCTGCTCCTGCAATTTGGCCTGTTTCGCGGCGCTTATGAGCTGCATCGCCTCGGCGGTGCGCTTTTTCATGTTCAGTACGTAATTATCGCGGGCCTTGAGCGCCTGTTTGGAGGCCAATGAAGCATGTTCAAGCTGGGCTCCCGTCCGCGTCATGTCGATCTGCGCCTGTTGAAGCTGGCCGATATAAGCCGTCGCGATATCGTCGCGGCCCATTTTCACCGATGCTTTGATCTTCGAATCGAGATCCACAACCTGAGTCTCCAGGTTTTCGTGATTCTTGATCAAAAGCCGCTCGGTCGCCATTACTTGCGCCACCGAATTATTAAGTTCGGGAACGCGGTCGCGCATGTCGCGTATAGTCTGCTGGAGCACCAGTTCCGGGTTTTCGATCCGGTCAAGCGCCGCGCCCGTATTCGCCCGAAACACTCTCATTATTCTAGCCCACAATCCCATCGTATCTTTCCGCTCCTAAAAATTTGTATTAAACGAACTTTTCGCCAAATCCCACTACGATGGCGCTTACTTCAAAGTTGCATTTTCCGAAATCAGTATAACAGGAAAATAAAATTTAGGAATAGCAAAGGCAAAGAGCTTTTTAGGCAGAAGCCTGACCGTCAGAAAGGGTTTCTTAAAAGATCCGACCTCGAGCCTCCTTACGGTCAGGCTTATGCCGCGAATTTTTGCAAGTTTCATCAAATGGATGCGTTCAAATGGCGGAAGCGGATTTACAAATAAGTAATCCGTTAGTTCGCAAAACGAGTTTGAGGTACTATAAAGGCGTTAATTCACTCCATCTGCCCGGCTCAAAAATTCAGCGTGAGGATTAGAAATATAATGAGAAAATTCGTTTCGGGGTTATTATTGTTTGCAATTTATACAAGTATATTTTCGCCGTTTATTTTGTCGGTGAGCGCTCAAAATATCAGACAGGCGCGGGAGAATAGGATGAAGGACACGCCTGCGGGATTAAAATTTCGCCTGAGCGAAGGAGCCGAAGGCGCCGAAACGCGCGTCAAGCAAACTGCCGCTGAGACCGATCCGCTATCGGACATTGACGTTTCCGGCGTGCTGAAGCGTATTCCGCAAATTAAATCCGATCCAAGTGATCAAACCGATTTCGCCAAACGCATCGGCACACTTCCCGCGCCGAAAACCGGCAAGCAGATTCCCGTAAAATTTCCGGCGACCGGTGAAATGGGGTTGCCGAATGTTAATACTGCGAACCAGTCTTTAGAAGTTATCCGATTCTCCCCGGAAGGCGAAATTCCGCTGGCACCCGACATGAGCGTGACGTTCTCGCACCCGATGGTCGCCGTCACTTCGCAAGAAGAAGCGGCGAAATATGCGCCTGTCGAATTTTCACCGCAGGTTGAGGGCCGCTGGCGCTGGCTCGGCACGAAAACGCTGATGTTCGATACGACAAAGCGTTTTCCGATGGCCACCAAATTCACCGCACGCGTTCCCGCCGGAACCAAATCCGCGACCGGCCAAACTTTGCAAAAAGACGTGACGTGGACATTCACCACGCCGCCGCCGAAGGTCGAGCAGTTTCTGCCGCAAGGCCAAACCGTCCGGCGGGACGAGATGATGTACCTGTCATTCGACCAGGACATCAACCCCGAAGCCGTGCTGAAAACGATCAGTGTTACAGCCGCGGGCAAGAAAATTCCGCTCCGCTTAGCGACTCAGCAAGAGATAGACGGATCCGGTTACGCGTATTACGCGAAACAGGCACAGCCGAAACGCTGGATGGTTTTCCGGGCAATAAATTCGGATGGCTTAACGGAAAATGCTTTGCCAGCCGCTGCAACAATTACCGTCAGCGTCG
>JACMMN010000134.1 GCA_014379075.1 Pyrinomonadaceae bacterium
CAGGCCTTTTGCCGATGAAACGGCGAACGACACAATCGCCGCCATCCTGACCCGGGAACCCGCTCCGCTTAATGAAAGCATTCCGCTTGAATTGCAGCGAATAGTCAAGAAGGCGCTACAAAAAAAGCCGGATGAGCGGTATCACACTGTAAAGGATTTTCTACTCGACGTTAAAAACCTCAAACGCGAACTCGAATTTTCAGAGGAACTCGAACGCTTTCGTATTCCGGCATTTCCGAAATCGACTAATGGTGGCTTAACGCAGTCAGGTGAAAGCGCGACCGAGATGCATGCAGCGGCAATTTCCACGCAGAACAGCCTTGCTGCGGGTCAAATGTCGGGTACAAAATATCTCATTAACGAAGTAACAAAGCGTAAATTGGTTTCGGTTTTGGGGATTTTTTTGGCTGCGCTTGTCGGATTGGGATTTCTCTATGGGCATTCGGCTACGGGTCCGGTCTCGATCAATTCGGTGGCGGTGCTGCCGTTCGTTAATGTCGGCGGTGACCCGGAGGAGGAATATCTTTCTGACGGCATCAGCGAAGCGTTAATTAACAACCTTTCGCGGCTGCCCCGGTTGAAAGTCATTGCCCGCACTTCTTCATTTCAATATAAAGGCAAAGAGATTGATCCACGGGAAGTGGCAAAAGAGCTCGGCGTCGAGGTTATCGTTACAGGGAGCGTCACGCGGCGTGGCGACAACATGAATATTAGCGTTGAGATGATAAACGCCGCCGACAAGACTCGAATATGGGGCGAAACATACAGCCGTACAGCGACGGACACCCAGAACATTCAGGAAGAGATCACCCGGATGGTTTCGGAAAATCTGCGCCCGCGACTGGAGGGCGGACAGCACCAGCAGATCGCCAAAAGTGAAACCAAGAGTTCGCAGGCATATGATATGCATTTAAGGGGTTGGTTTTTAATGCGGAGAGGCGGGCAGGCGAACTTAAACCAGGCAATCGAACTCTTTGAACAGGCCATTGCCATTGACCCGAACTATGCTCGTGCATATGCCAGTCTTTCGATTGCGTTTTCCAATATTTATGGGCTTGGCCTTGGCGACCAAAACGAGTTTCGGCCGAAACAGGAAGTGGCGGTACGTAAAGCGGTCGAGCTCGATCCCAACCTCGAAGATGCGCGTAATGCATTGGCGGTTTTCTTAACCCGTAATTTTCAATGGGTGGAGGCCGAGCAGGAATTCAAGCGAGCCATCGAAATAAACCAGAATTTCGCTGGGGCTCGTGCAAATTATGCCCGTCTTCTTTCCAGCACGAAGCGGCACGAGCAAGCCGTTGCTGAAACGCGGCGGGCGATTGAGATCGACCCTTTGCGAGCCGAAGTGTATAGCGTACTCCCGGAGATGCTTACCTATGCCAGGCGATACGATGAAGCGATCGACGCGGCAAAAAAAGCGATCGAAATGAACCCGAAGGAACCTTCAGGTTTTTTAAGGCTCGCCGATGCATATAGCCATAAGAAAATGTATCCGGAGGCGGTCGCCGCCGATCGGCGCTCAGTCGAATTGGACGGAGGTTCTTTGGCAACCCAGATCATTCTTGGTGCGACACTAGCACAGGCCGGCGAACGCAGTAAGGCCGAAGAAATTCTCAGAAAAACTCTCACGGCGAAGGATTACGTTTCACCGGTCGATTTAGCACGGTTTTACATTGCTTTGGGCGAACCGAAAAAAGCATTGTCATCGCTGGAAAAAGCGTACACGGAACGCGACGGTGGTTTGCAGTTTCTCGCCGTCGATCCGGCTTTCGATCAACTCCGCACAGACTGGAGATTCGCCGACCTACTCCACCGCATTGGCCTTCCGAAATAGGGTAGAAAATAGATGAACAAGAATGTCAGCATAAGCACCCCCGAGGTTTGCTATTTTATCTTAATAATCTGCCTACCGAATCATAGTCTCTTTCCGTGATATTCACCTGCGAGTTTCCGGCCGGTGATCAACGAAGCGGAAAAACGGTGTTTGTTCTGGATGACGGAGTCGATGTTCGGGTTCGTTTTGGGATGAAATCATCTTTATAACTGATAGAGAAAAACAAACTCAAATATCATAAATTGATTGGTAAAAATACGACGCTTTTAGATGCCTTCTCGCTTTCCACTCTTAGAATTTCTTTCTCATTTTCGCTAATAAGATAAAGTTTATTCAATCGATCAACAATTCGCGGATCATTGTAATATTTAAAGTTGGCACGATATTGGCCAGGCTCATTAACCCATATGAGAAATTTGAGTGATTTTTTCCCCTCAAGTGGGTGATAACCTAATTCGGCCACACTACAACCCGTCTCTAAAAACCGTTTGTTTTCTCAACATATTTTTCCAAGCCCTCACACGCCAATTTAGACCAGCCGCGGTCTTCCGTTGGCAAGAAAGGAATAAAAACGATATTTGATGGACGTGTTCTGTATTGTCAATACCGCCCTGCGCAGTTTAAAATATTTAATTGTGATCAGAAGTTCGTCTCCCTTAGGAATCTGAAATGTATTCGCCGTTGCATCGGATGGCATTTCGGTTAGGGTATTGTGCGTCGGAGGCGTTTGTAAGCAGCTAATACAAAACGAAAGTGAGCTTAAAATTATAAACCTTAGGAATAATCCACGTTTTGCTATTTTTATTTGTTTTCTTTTCCAAATCATTGTCTTCTCCGGGTAGTCGATTTCGTTCTCGAATGGTTGTGATCTAAAATTCTCTACTATTACCTAATCTCCCGCTTCTTCGACCCACAATAAAACCATCAAATAAGCATCGCTCAAAGCCAGCCCAGGATCTCGGTCGCCTAGATTCGTCGGGCTCGAACTATTTGGATTTTTCAATTGCGAGTCAGGAATGCCACTTCTGATATCGCGATCATACTTCGAATATACTAAGGCGTTACCTAACTCATGCCAATATAAGGCCATATACGCTATTGTTGAAACCTTTCCGTTGAGGTAATCCGCCGTCACTTAGTTAGCAATCATATTATTTAGGGGATTTGCGTAAAGTGTAAGGCCTGATTCTGGTCCTATATATTTGCCCAAGCCCGCTTTTAAATGTCCGAGTTGAACCGAGTTATTTTGCAAAGTTGCAGTCCTTACTGTGACTGGTTGGCCATACAAAGTTAAATTTTCAATAATATTTCCAGTTGAATCATCTCCGACTGTAAGGTTCTCAGCGCCGATCTTCTTCAAACAAATTTCGAACCGTTCGCCCGCTTGGTGTTTTTGCCTTCGGTCCGGTATTCAGCTTAGGCTGATTGCTAATGATTTCTGCCTCGCCACCGGTACTCGCATCTTGAAAGCCGGAGATTTCATCCTTTCCGCCTCGAATGGTTACGATATTTTTCTCATAGTCTGTGTCTTCGTCATTTCCGGGGATGGATGCCGAGGGAACGGCCGACGAAGAATCGGAGTCGAACATCTTCGAGCTTGACGTTAAGGCATAGCTCATCCCTCCACCGGATGCAGGGAGGTTCATTTGCGGCAGCGGCGAGTCTGTAAGCTTCGCTGCATTGCCTTCGGAGGGGGCGCGGAAAACGTCGCCGAGCCATAAAGCTTCAAATGCCGCCTGCTTGCAGTGTGTCGGTAACTGCATAACATTGGTTTCATGCCCGCCTGAAGCCTACTACTGATTAGTTATTGGAAATTTTGATCGGAAAAAGGAGTGAAAATGGAAACTGCCACCATCTTGCCACCATCGTAAAAAAATGAGGCTTTCAGGAATCGCTGAAAGCCCCATTCTTATTGGTCGGGACGGCGAGATTCGAACTCACGGCCTCTCGCACCCCAAGCGATTTAGGGAGGTTTTTATAATTTGTCAAAACTGCTCAAAACTTCTTAGAATCAACAACTTAACGGCTATGTCCACTCAACATTAACAAGCCGTGATCGGGAACGCTGCAACCAAGCTGCAACCAACTTTGTGTCTAGTCGTCCGACGAACGAATCAAAACCCGAATTCCTCAATGATACTTCCACGAAGGATTTCAATCAATATACCTGCCGCTTTTTTCTCCATAATTAGTCGCCGTGAGTTAGGCAATTAAGAGGCTCACCGATCCGCCGTCTCGTGGCTGTGGGAAAACAACGAAAAAAAGGACTCTCGAATTTCTTCGAAAGCTCCATGTTGTAGAACAAAAGAACACATTTCCATCGTATATGAACACTAATGTTGGCTACGTCGGTGGTTTGTGACATTCCATAGCAGTAAATGTCACACAACACCAGCGAACGGGCGGCAGATCGTTGGTATCAACTTTTGACTTACGCTGACAGCCCTCTAAAATCCCAGGTGGTAATTTGCGATTCGGGGCTCCACTTTCACCCGGTTGGGCCGTATAGAATCAGTCAACAGCCGGACGTAGTATTTGCTTCAACGCCCAATTCCACGCCAACAACATCTTTCAGAGTCCGTGTGACGTAGCCGGCATCCGTTCCCCCCGGCTCCGCCGAGAGAAATCAAAACGTCGCCGGTCTCACTTCCTTTTTCTTCAAAGCTGATGCTAAGAAGCGGCAGATTCGTCGCCTCCTCGTTCGCTCCAAACTGTCACTCAAAATTTCAAGACGCACTAAACACAGCTCATTCTGCCAACTAAGATCATTCAAGAAATTTTTCCATTCATTCTTTTCAACTGTTCTATTCATAATTTGAATTTCTCCTTCTAAAAGTGGCTTTTTCGGCCTTCGATAAACTTTGCAAACGATAACCACACGAATCACGAACACATTTTTGACCACGAGCCTCTGTAGAAGATCCTTGGCACATCAACGAAACCAACACTGTTTGAAAACTTATATTTTTTCCGCAAGATCGAATCCCTATTTCTAGTACCCGGAGCCCTACTCCTTATTGGTATCCGATTGCCGGGTTTCACAAGTCAAACACTTACCTCGATCACTACTGCTAATTAGGTAGAAAAAGATGCCGATGATTGGGGATTCAACCCACGGATTCCAATGCTAATTTTGTTGCAAGTAGTCGTGGAGGTTTTGCGAATGTCGAATAGTTCGGGTGTTGTGACGCTTACAAGTCATTATTCTTTCGATGGAACGGTAGCTCGAATACTCAGGGCGATCGAGAGTCAGGGTTTGATGTTGTTTCTGGCGCTTGACCAACACGCTGTCGCCAAAAGGACGGGATCGTCATGCCGCCAGCCAGACTTTTACTTTTTGGGCGTCCATGGGCTGGTACAAGAATTCTCATTGAGGTTCCGGAAGCGGGGATCGCTCTACCGCTTAAGGCTCATGTGTGGGAAGCGGCCGACGGAGGCGTTTTTGTTAACTATTCGAACCTGTCTTACATTGCGGATCGTCACATCCTGTCCGCCGTTCTCGCGGCACCACTTTTTGGAGTGTTTCCGCTGTTGAAGGGGGCGTTAGGCGATACCAACGGTACAAGCTTCTCGGCGAATAATCACCAAGAGACAAAAATAGCTGCTACCCCGACAAGCAGTTTTTTGAAATAGCAGATAAAAAGTCGGAAAAATGGAGATAAATATGAAAAACAAATTGCTTTTAATTCTGGTCGCTAGTATGGCCTCGATCGCGGTTTATGCGAACAAGCCGGTTGCTCTAGATGTTCATACGAGTCCTGAGGCCGTCTCAACCGTTGCCACTTCGAATTCGAGTGAAATGCGGCGCGTCACCTATAAGACGGTCAAGGTCGATGGTCTTGACATCTTTTATCGGGAGGCTGGTTCGCGGGCGAACCCGACGGTATTGTTGCTTCACGGATTTCCGACGTCGTCGCGGATGTATCGAAACCTGATGCCGATGTTAGCCGAACGTTATCACGTCGTGGCTCCTGACTATCCGGGTTTCGGTAACAGTTCGGCTCCTGCGGTCGACAAATTTGAATATACGTTTGAGAACATTACAAACTTGATCGACAAGTTCACTCAGGAATTAAAACTCGATCGATATAGTATCTATTTACAGGATTACGGCGGCCCCGTGGGGTTTCGTCTCGCGGTAAAGCATCCTGAGCGCGTGCAGGCCCTGGTTGTTCAGAACGGGAATGCTTACGAGGAAGGTTTACGTGAATTCTGGAATCCAATAAAAGCTTACTGGAAAGACCGGACGGACGAAAATGCCAAACCGATCAAAAAGATCTTCGAGCTCGATGGAACAAAGTGGCAATACACAAATGGTGTACGAGATATCGCAAACCTAAACCCGGACGCCTGGCTGCTTGACCAGTATTTGCTCGACCGTCCGGGAAACAAGGACATTCAATTGCAGCTATTTTATAGTTACGGGTCCAATCCGCCGCTCTATCCGGAATGGCAGGCGTATTTTCGGAAACATCAACCGCCGATGCTGATCGTGTGGGGTAAGAACGATTTTATATTCCCGCCCGAGGGAGCTGAGCCCTATAAGAGGGACCTGAAGAAAGTTGAATTTCACCTGCTGAATACGGGACACTTTGCCCTCGAAGAGGACTGCGACGTGATCGCCGGGCATATGAACAAGTTCCTCGACAAAAAAGTTAAACGGTCGGGCGGTGGCCGGATGTCGGCAAAATGAACTGGTCTATGAAGTGAGGCATCAGGGGTAAAAATCAGGTAGCTTTATTGTTGGCGGCTGTTGAGAGTTTAATCTTGAGAGCCGCCTTCAATGAACGACACTTTGAGAAAGGCAATAAAGTAACATTAGGAATAAGGATACAAATACGATATTTGACCCGCAAGAGTTTGAAGGCAAGATGGTTTTGGTCACCGGCGGGATTTCACCTGAGAATCTGTCGACTCTGGAGTTTTTTGTACAGTCCGACTTGAGTAGACATACTGGTCAACAATGTCGGCGGATCATCTGCACCAGCGACCTCTTGACTTAGTATCACCTTCGCTCCTTAAGTTGTTCGATCTCTGCTTCAAGTTTTTCGATTTGCTTGTAAAGTGGCTGATTCAGGATTCGGATCTCTTCCGCGGTATAACGCGGCGTGATGTGTCGGGGGCAGTTCCAATCAAAAGCCTCAACATGCAAGATCGCGGCACGTTCGATCTTGGCCTTGTAGTTTGGCATTTTCAGTTGAGCGATCATGCCGGGCACGTCCTCAGCATCCCTCATCTCTATCCGGACCAGGATCTTCAATCGCTGCTGGTTCGGATAGTCCATGAGGATCAAAGCGGCTCGATCATTCACAGATAGATTTCCAACACTGATATATTGAAGATTGCCGCCGAAATCGGCGTAAGCCAATCTTTTCGAATCCAGGACTTTTAAGAACCCTGGCGGTCCGCCGCGAAACTGGACATACGGTTGTCCATTCTCGCCCACTGTGGCGAGGTAAAAGCTGTCCCGTTCGGCGATGTACTCCATCTCTTGTTCGGTCAGCCCATAGAAATCAGGTTCACCACCCTCAAACCTTTCGTAGTTACGCCTTGTACCAAAATGCTCTTGTGCCTGTTTTACGCTCGGCGTAAACGTCAGATCAAAAAACTTGTGCGACATCTTTCCCTCCATGAAAAAAGTCAACTACTAATACCCATTTGCCGCTTAGGTCAAAGCCAAGAATTAGGTCGCTTGCCTGCGTGGCAGCACCGAAACCGGAACCAATTGGCTTTTGATGTGTAAACATAAATAGATCTCCAGAAATGTTCGAATAATCGATTACAAAGTCCCGATGTGACGATCTATCTATCTTATGCCGCTTCAGTCGGAGTATCTTCGTCGTCAAGATCCGTGAAGCACTTGATGTACAAAAGCAACCGCTACTGTACCCTCGCCAACTGCAGCCGCAACCCGCTTTGTACTTCCGGCACGAACGTCTCCGACTGCGAATATACCGGGGAGGCTAGTTTCGAGCAGATATGGATGCCTAGTAAACGGCCAGCGGCTGTTCATCAAATCTTCTTCCGAAAGGTCTGAGCCTGTTTTTATGAAACCATTCTCGTCCCGTACTAAGCAACCTTCTAACCAACTCGTGTTTGGAACCGCACCGGCCATCACAAACACATGTCTGATTGGCTGAATTTCGACCTCGTCTGTACGATTATTTCGCCAGCTTACGGTCTCAAGATGAGATCCTCCGTCAAGTTCTACGATCTCTGTGTGGGGCGTTAACACGATATTAGGACTCTGTTCGATACGTCGAATTAAGTAGCGGGACATGGTTTCGGCCAGCCCTTCGGCACGTATAAAGATATGGACACGCTTAGAAGACTGAGAAAGAAATACAGCAGCTTGACCCGCCGAGTTGCCACCGCCGACGATGACAACCTCTTCGTCGAGGCAAAGCTGGGACTCCATAAAAGTTGCTCCATAGTAGACACCGGAGCCTTGAAAGCGGGACATATTTTCCACCCTCAAACGACGATATTGAGCTCCGGTCGCGATGATAACGCTCTTCGCGCGCAATCTAACACCGTTTTCAAGGGTGATCCCGTAGGGTTTGCCGTGGCAGTCCAGCCTCGTTGCACCCTGAGCGATCAAAAGTTGAGCTCCGAATTTCTGTGCTTGCGTGTAAGCTCGCGCCGATAACTCTTGACCCGAGACTCCCATTGGGAAACCAAGGTAATTCTCGATCTTTGAACTAGAACCCGCCTGTCCGCCAGGAGAATCCGCATCCAGCATCAGTACGTCAAGCCCTTCGGAAGCTCCGTAGACGGACGCGGCGAGCCCAGCTGGACCTGCTCCGACAATGATCAGATCCCGTACATGTGTTTGTTCGATCGAATCGTTAAAGCCAAGGCATTCGGCGACCTGTTGATTGGTAGGGTTGCGGAGAGCAACTGCGTCGCGACAGATCACGACAGGAACATCATCTTCTGAAACGCCGAAATGATCGAATAGCTTTTGTACCGCGCTGTCTTCGTCGAGATCGATCGAAGAGTATGGATGATTGTTTCGAGTAAGAAATTCCCTGATACGAAGCGTGTCGGAGCAGTTACGCGAACCGATAAGAACGACGTCACCGAGCCCTTGCTTTATCATTTCGATTCGCCGCAGGATGAACGCGCGCATGAAGATGTCACTCAATTCGCCATCGTTTTGTACTAACGTAAGCAACTGTTCGCGGTCAAGCTCAATAACCTCGCCAGCCTCGCTCATCCGGATTCGTGTAAGTAGTCGCCGGCCTGAGAGCAGGTTTACTTCGCCGCTAAACATTCGCGGACCGAGCACAGCCACAATTTGAGTTGTTGTGCCCTGCGGCTGAACAATTTCGAGCTGCCCTGCCGTAACCACAAAGACACGCACCTTTTTGTCGCCGGCCTCCGCCAGCACCTCACCACGCTCGACTTGTCGCACTAGACCAAGC
Organism: Pyrinomonadaceae bacterium; assembly: GCA_014379075.1. Taxonomy (GTDB): domain Bacteria; phylum Acidobacteriota; class Blastocatellia; order Pyrinomonadales; family Pyrinomonadaceae; genus OLB17. The sequence goes on from JACMMN010000134.1 coordinate 9,262, forward strand.
CCGATCAACCGCCCGATATGAGTGTCCGAAAGCTCAGGAAACATTTCTTCCCGACGAGAGGCTCGGGACGAGATCTCAAGCAATGGAGTGTCGATCATCTCTGCACTCTTATCCATTCTGTATCTTTCAGGAACTAAGCAACCTATCCTTCGTATTTGCCGCCCATGCTTACCTCATAGAGAAAC
>JACMMN010000135.1 GCA_014379075.1 Pyrinomonadaceae bacterium
AATGTCCACCAGTAGCTGCGTGAAATCGCCAACATCCGTCGCCGTCGTACCGACATTTGTACTCGCACCGGCTAATGACAGCCGAAGCTGCAAACGGTCAGGAAAATTATTATTGGCAGTTCGTGTCCAAAAGGATACGGTATCACCGTTGTTGAATGTGCGGTTTGGCGTAATCAGCCAGTTGCTGATAGTAGCAGTACCGGTTCCACTTGAAAAATTTACCAGTGTACACGAAGTCGCGGGGCCGGCTTGTGCTGGCGGAATTGCCGTTCCACCACACTGGCTCCATGCCCCAGCTCCAATGGGCTGGCTGCGATTCGAGGTAGACCACCCGGCGGCCGCTAGAGCCGCAAAACTCTCAAAGCCTTCGGCTATCGCCTGAGCATTAGCGGTTCTTACTCCGCCTAAAAACAAAAACATGAAAATAGCCAATGAAGTGACGCTCGCTTTAAGCATGAGAGCCCTTTTGGCATAAAGACCTTTGATCCAAGACATAGAATTTCTCCCTCCAAAACAAAGAATGTGCAAGTTGAATGGCGTGTATGAAATAGTTTAAGAAGCTCCTAAAAAACTTCAAAGCCAAGATTTAAGTAAACTAAACAGAAAGGTGAGAGAAATTTAACCTGTTTTCACGCCAATGTCAAGATTTTTGCCGTGGTAAATCATGTTCGATAAAAGTCTTTAAATGAAAGCTCTAAATCTGTCTCAATTTAATGCGCTAATGTTAAATTAATCTTAAAGCTTCTCGATCTGAGGATTGGCAGCTTTGCGGTTTGCCCAGTTGCCATAATGCCGCTCCACCGCTATCATTCTCATTTGATAACGCAACGAAGCCGATTCCGTGGCCGTCGCCGTACGGCTTTTCTAGTACTGGAGAATTTAATGGTAACAAAGGGCGTGGAAATAGCTCCCGCAACGGGAAAATTAGGTGTTTTGCTGGTCGGCCTTGGCGCTGTAAGCACCACATTGGTCGCCGGCGTCGAGGCCGTAAAGCTTGGGTTGGAACACCCGACGGGAAGCCTTACCCAAATGGGAACGATCCGCTTGGGCAAAAGAACCGACAATAGAACACCGAAGATAAAGGATTTCGTTCCGCTAACCGATATTAACGACATCGTATTCGGAGCCTGGGATATTTTCAATGACAACGCATTCGAAGCCGCGATGAATGCCGGCGTCCTGGAAAAGGACCTGCTCAACCAGGTTTCGGAGCAGCTTTCCTCTTTCAAACCCATGCCCGCCGTTTTCGAACAGAATTATGTCAAACGCCTTCACGGCGAAAATGTAAAGACCGGCAAGAATAAAATGGAACTTGCCGAACAACTCATCGAAGACATTGCCCGGTTCAAGGCTGAAAATAATTGTGAAAGAGTGGTCATGGTTTGGGCGGCTTCTACCGAGATCTTCCTCGAAGCCTCAGAAGTCCATCAGACCATCGAGGCATTTGAAAAGGGCTTGTACGACAATGATCCCCGGATCGCTCCGTCAATGATCTACGGTTACGCGGCCCTGACGGCAGGCGTTCCTTTCGCAAACGGGGCTCCGAACTTGACGGTCGATATTCCCGCTTTAACGGCGCTGGCTGAAAAAAACAAAGTGCCGATCTGCGGCAAGGATTTTAAAACCGGCCAGACGCTGATGAAAACCATTCTGGCTCCTGGATTGAAGTCCCGTATGCTGGGGCTTCACGGGTGGTATTCGACGAATATCCTCGGAAATCGCGACGGCGAAGTCCTGGACGATCCCGAAAATTTCAAAACCAAGGAAGAATCGAAACTTTCGGTTCTCGAACATATTTTGCAGCCAGACGTTTATCCCGATCTGTACGAAGGATTTTCCCACGTAGTCCGAATTAATTATTACCCGCCGCGCGGCGACAATAAGGAAGGCTGGGATGCGATCGATATTTTCGGGTGGCTCGGCTACAAGATGCAGATAAAGATAGATTTTCTCTGCCGCGATTCGATCCTGGCGGCTCCGCTGGCTCTCGATCTGGCTTTATTTATGGATCTCGCACAGCGGGCCGGGATGAAAGGTGTTCAGGAATGGCTCTCGTTCTATTTCAAGGCGCCGCAAACCGCTCCCGGCCTTTATCCTGAGCACGATCTTTTTATCCAGTTGATGAAGCTAAAAAATACTTTGAGGCATCTGAAGGGCGAAGATCTGATAACACATCTCGGCCTCGAATATTACGATTAGGGCCCGATATCCACAAATTTCTTTAAATAAATCGAATTTGCTTGCAAATTGCGCTAAATCTGTGTTAATTCTAATTTAGGCCGCATCTGTAGACGCGGCCTTCCGTAACCTTCGGACGTGTCAGTCCGTGTTCATAAAGTCCCAGCCAACGAAAAATATATTGAAATCATCATTAATGACGACAGATCAGCCGTAGTTCTATCTCGGCAAATCTGGGTTTGAAAAAACGTCATTCAGTTGTACGAACGTTTTGTGAAGACAGACGTTCGGGTGAGGAGATAAGCATGAAAAACGAAACGGCAAGGAAAAGAGATAGCTCGGAGAAAGGAGTCCTGCTCGATCCGGAGAGAAAGAGCCCGCGAGCAAAAGAGTTTGAAGACAAACTTTCAGCTCTGATCGTCGGGCAGGAGCGCGGCGTCCGCCGTCTCAGCGGGCTGTTCCAGATCTATCTGGCGGGAATGAACAATCCGTCCCGGCCGCTCGGAACTATGCTTTTTCTGGGGCCCACCGGTTCGGGAAAGACACGCGTCGTCGAGGCCGCTTCGGAAGTTCTGTTTGGCGAGCCGCACACGGTCGTAAAGATCGATTGCGCCGAATTTCAGCATTCGCACGAGATCGCTAAGCTTATCGGTTCGCCTCCGGGATATCTCGGGCACCGCGAAACATCGCCGATGCTGACGCAGGAAAATCTCGACAAATCACACACTGACGACACGAAACTGACGTTTGTCCTTTTCGACGAGATCGAAAAGGCGTCCGATTCACTGTGGCAGCTGCT
>JACMMN010000136.1 GCA_014379075.1 Pyrinomonadaceae bacterium
CAGGGAAAAAGGTAGTTCTGTTAATATCCGGGTCGTAAAATACTGTGCGCATATACCAAATGATCAATGAACAATGACCATTTGTCGCCGGACAATGACCATTTGTCGCCGGACAATGAGCGTTTGTCGCTGACGGATGACCATTTGTCGCCGACGAATGAGCGTGTGTCGCTGACGAATGACCATTTGTCGCCGAACAATGAGCGTTTGTCGCTGACGGATGACCATTTGTCGCTGACGGATGAGCGTTTGTCGCCGACGGATGGGCGTTTGTCGCTGAACAATGACCATTTGTCGCCGACGAATGAGCGTTTGTCGCCGGACAATGACCATTTGTCGCCGACGAATTGTCACATTCATCTATCTGATGAAGGAGGAGCGCTGACGTGGATCTTCTGCGGCATTTCGACCGCAAAGAAATTTAGCGTACCGGACGCGGATAAACTGCCGGACTCTTGTTGCCATCCTTATCTACCGCCCGGACGCCGAAGAAGTAGTTGTCTTTCGATCGCGACTTCATCACGAAACTCGTTACATTGCCGGCATTGAACGAATCCGTCCATTCTGGCAGCGGCGTCTCGCGCCAGACGATCTCGTATCCGGCGATGTCCGCGTCGGTGTTTGCGTCCCATTTCAGTTCCGTGTCGTTTGTCAGACGCGTCGTAACTATCGCGACGTTTTTCGGCTTCGCCGGCGCATTGGCAAGGCTCGCAAGAGAGATCAGATTTACCCGTGCGACATTCGCCGTGTATTCGAAATCGACGAATTCAGGCGTGTCGCCGTAAAACACGTTGTTTTCGGTGCGGAGATTTTGATGCTGGTGCGTGTAATCCTCGTCGGCTTCGGTGAACCGGACAGCCGTGAAGCCGCGTTCGAGAAACGGAATGTGGTCGCCGCCGCGTCCGTAACGGTCACGGCGATAGATCATCCAGACCTTGAAGTTCTTTAAGTATCGATCCGACTGCTCTTTGATGTATCTCGCAAGCTGACGCGATGCGGAATCGTTCTCGCCGCCGACACTTCGCCGCGTGTTTGCCTGCGGCTCGGTCTCGTTCGACGGCACGCCTTCGCTGAACACGCGCACACGGTTGCGGTTCGGTGAATTCTTCTGGCTGGTCACGCCGCCGATGATGTCGTTGGTGAACATTCCCTCGATGTCCATTGCCTTGGCCTTCGCCTGTTCGGCAAAGTACGCGGCCCCCAGAAGTCCCTGCTCCTCGCCCGGAACGGTCATGAAAACTATCGTCGCATCGAACTTCCGTTTCGACATCACACGGGCCAGTTCGATCACCGCCGCCGTCCCCGAAGCATCGTCATTCGCACCGGGCGCGTCGCATTTGGCGTCAGTCGGCGATGTGCACATCGAATCGTAATGCCCGGAAACGACGTAAACGCGTTCGGGGTTCGTCGTTCCCTTCAGTGTGGCGACGACGTTGGTAAGATTTGTCGGTTCAGGGATCCGGTTCGCTTTCGGCTGTAAAAAGGTTTGCTTTTCAACGGCCAGGCAGTTACCGCAGTCGGCGCTGATCTTTTGGAATTCGCTGAAGATCCAATCTCGGGCCGCACCGATTCCCCGCGCCGGATCGTCTTGCTCGGATAAGGTATTTCTTGTCCCGAACGAAACGAGCTTTCGGATGTCCGCTTCGATCCGTTTCGCGGAAACTTCCCCGATCATTCGAACGATCTCCGGGTTTTGCTTTTCTTTCTTCTGAGCCGCAGTTACCAAAACCAGAGCAGCGAGACATACAAACAGCGTGATTGCGGTTTTAATTTTCATTGAGATTGCAGCGATAAATTCAATAATTTGGATGTTCTCGACTTATTTGGGCAAATGTCGCAGAACGTTAATAAGCGGAAACTCTTTGTTTACCGAACTAATTGCGATTCGGTGCTGATATCCCCGAAACGCGCTTAGCCCTTGCGGCAAACAGTAATCCATGCTACAAACATTCAACGAATTCCTATTCACTTTACCACAACTTATCAGCTCGCTCTCCGATAGTCCCGCAATTAGTATTGGAGCGCTGAAGCCAACCCGGAGAAACAACAAATGCGCTTTTTGAAGTACAGTTTATCGTTTGTTTTTGTGCTAGTTTTAGCCGTAATTCTCGTGCCCAGATTTTCGTCGCTGGCCGGCACGGAGACCAATCCCATCATCAAACGCGACGGAAACATAACACAATACGCAAACGGCGTGTCGAAAATTGAACCTACCGCTTTCGCTATCAGCGGAAATGTCAGGGATATGCCGACTACCGTCCCAGATGCCGAAGAAAAAAGTGCGCGCTTCGTGTCAAGGTCGCAGCGTAAAGAAATGGAAAAGCAGGCATTGCGCAGCGATAAGGGCTACACGCCGAAACAAATCGCCGCGGACGAGATAAATCGCGAAAACGCGAAAAGGATCAAAAAGACCTTACCAGGTGCGGGAGCCGGTGAAGGCAAGTTTCAAGATCCGCTTGTGAAAAGTCAGGACGCTCGCGATGCACCGCAAGCAATGCCTACGCCCGGCCTAACTTTCGACGGGGCTTCGCAAGTCGATAATGCCTCTCAGGGAATCGGCGGTGTTTTACCGCCCGATGTAAACGGAGATGTTGGGCTTAATCACTATGTGAGCTCGGTAAATCTTGTTTTCAAAATTTTTAATAAGAACGGCACCGTTGCCGCGGGCCCGCTCGCCACCAGCGCATTGTTTGCCGCATTACCCGCCGCCGATCCATGCCGTGCATTCAACGACGGCGACCCGGTCGTTGTTTATGATTCATTAGCCGACCGCTGGCATATCAGCCAGTTTGCGGTTCCCGGAAATCCGAACAATTTCCAGTGCGTTGCTGTTTCGGTAACCGGTGATCCGACGGGTGCTTACTATGTGTGGAGTTACCTGTACCCTAATCAAATCTTTAATGATTATCCGAAAGTCGGCGTTTGGCCGGACGGGTATCACATGACCTTTAACCAGTTCAACAATGCCGGAACGGCATTTCTCGGAGCGGGAATTCTGACGCAGGATCGTGCAAAAGCTCTGACCGGAGATCCTACAGCTTCCGTCGTATTTACTAACATAGCGACGATCGACCCCAATGCCGGCGGATTGCTGCCGACGGACATGGACGGCTTAATTGCCCCTCCCGCCGGTATGGCTCAGGTCATAGCCGAATATCGGGCTGATGAGTTCGGCGACCCGGTCGACGGTATCAGGTATTACAAATGGGTGCCGAACTTTACGACACCCGCCTCTTCGACTCTGACGGTTCTACCGGATGTAGCCTTGGCAGCTTTTGATGCAAGGCAGCCCGGCGGCCGCGGGGATATCGAGCAGATGGGCGGCGCAAATCTTGATTCGATCTCGGATCGCATGATGCACCGCTTTGCATATCGAAACCTTGGTACGCAAGCAGCTCCTGTCAATTCCTTCGTGGGAAGTTTTCCGGTAAATGTCAGCGGCGTTAACCCGACATCAGCCGCAACTTATCAAACCGGTATTCGATGGTTCGAGATGCGCCGGACGGCGGATGCTTTTACCGTTTTTGATCAGGGAACCCATACCTCAGGCGCAATCAATGGGGCAACGGGGCTAAACAACTGGATGAGCGGCATTGCCCAGGACAATGACGGAAATATCGCAATTGGTTTTAGCCAGTCCGGATCGGCGCAAAGAGCCGATATTAAGATCGCCGGGCGTACCAACAACGTCGCGAACAGCGGAACACTCAACGAAGGCGAGGCGATGTTCTTTGCGGCGGCAGGATCGCAAACCAGTACGAGCAATCGCTGGGGAGATTATAGTGCAATGAATGTCGACCCGGTTGACGATTGTACATTTTGGTATACACAGGAGTATTACGCTTCGACTGGCGGTGCTCCCTGGTCAACTCGAGTCGGCAGATTTGTTTATCCGAGCTGCACACCGGCTCAGAAGGCAACTATTAACGGAACGGTCACTTTTTGTTCCAGCGGATTGCCTATTAATCAGGCATCGGTTAACGCAACTGGCGGTTTCAACCGCATAACAGGAGCACCGGGAACGTATTCAATGACGGTTTCACCCGGAACGTACACGGTGTCCGGAAGCAAATCCGGTGGTTTCACGACCGCTAGTGCACCGCCCCTTACAGTCGTAGACGGACAAACGGCGACAGCCAATTTCTGTCTTACCGGTGTTGCGGTCCTTGCTCCGGCGGCGGCGACGCTCGTCAGCGAAAGCTGTCTTCCGGCCAATGGAATGATCGATCCCGGCGAAACCGTAACGGTTTCATTTGGCGAAACGAATACCGGCGGTGCGAACACTACTAACGATGTAGGCACATTGCTGGCAACCGGCGGTGTTACAAGTCCAAGTGGCCCGCAAAATTACGGAGTAATAGTCGCGGGCGGTCCGGCCGTAAGCAGAAACTTCACATTTACGGCAGACCCTGCGTTGCTGTGCGGCACGCAAATCACGGCGACGATCGCGCACGTGGACGGAGCCACTAACCTCGGCAACGTTACTTATTCGCTCCCTACCGGCGCTACCGGTGCCTCTGGCACCACAAGCTACACTGGGCCAGCGGTTGCCATTCCGGACAACGTTCCGGCAGGTGTGAATATTCCGTTAGCGGTCAGCGGCGTCACCGGAGCGGTTGCCGATCTGAATTTCCGTTTTGATGCCGATCCGTCTGCCTCTTGCAATGCATCCCTTGCCAATCCTGCCGCAGCGATGGATCATACATTCGTCGGCGATCTGGTGTTCAAGCTGACGGCTCCGAACGGAACTTCGGCGGTCATCGTAAACCAGCGTGGCGGTACTCGTGAGAATATCTGCAACACGCTGCTCGACGACGACGGTGGATTCCCATCGCTGTCGACCGTGAGCAGCACTACGGGTCAGGTATTGAGCGGCAATTTCGCTTCGGACAATCCGTTGTCGGTTTTTGACGGTATTAACCCTAACGGAACCTGGACGTTGAATGTCGCTGACGTGGCGGGTGTCGACGTTGGCTCGATGCGGCGTTTCTCGCTCGTAATCACCCCTCGTATCTGCGCAAATTGTGCTCCGGCCTCAACTGTGTCGGTCGCAGGAAGAGTAGTGTCGGCGGCCGGCAACGGCGTGGTGAACGCAAAGGTTTCGATCACGAATTCGACCGGACAAACCCGCTTGGCCACGACAAGCTCGTTTGGCTATTACCGGTTTGACGGCGTAGCGGTCGGAGAAACTCATACCGTCGCAGTCTCATCGAAACGCTACACCTACGCTCCGCAGGTCGTCAACGTGACAGGTGCAATAGCTAATCTCAACTTTTCGCCGGTTCCTTAGAACCGCATTTTAAGAACAGAAAGACCACGGATCCTGACGATCCGTGGTCTTTCTGTGTTTAGGGGTAACTTTTAACTATCTTTTCACAATATCCAGTGCCTGCAGACGGCTGCCGTCCGCCCAGTAAAGCAAATTTACTGTTTCATCCGTGACGAATCCGTCATCCGGATCGGATGCGAGCACATAGCGGGAATCTCGGCCGGTGTGGACGTTTACGCCGACCAGACCTTTTCTATCGAAAGGTTTCGGCAAGTCCGTGTAATAATACATGAAATTGCCACGAAGTTCGGCGAGGCGTTTGCGGCGGAGGAGATAGTTGGAGAGACGCTCGACCTGGCGGATGGGATCGAGGCGTTCTAGAATATTTTCCTGCACATCTGCACGTGATGGCGTTGCTCTATCCACGACACTGCCGATAATGCGGCCGCGGATATTTGACGGCGTTATTATCTCGATACCGCTGACGCGGTTCAGCAGATTCGGCGTGTTTCCCAGCGAGCCGAAGGAATAGATCCGTCGCGTTACATAATTGCGTGCCGAATTGCTTGCCAGCGTCGTAAGGTCGAACGAACCGAAACGCGTTTTCAATCCAGACCAGCGGAAGGAATTTATTGCGCTTCCGATATTTAAACCGGTCCGGGCAAAACCGATTGCGGACGTTGCGAGGCCGCCATAGCGGAAATAGAGAGCTGTCGCACGAAGAGCTATTCCGGCGATTACACGAAAAGCTCCGCGGGATGGAGCTTTGTGACGAACGCGCCAAACCTCCGAGTCAGAACCACCTGCGTAAGCGGGTGGTACGACGCTAAATGCTGAATCAAGGTTATAGGATAAAGATCTCTTCGCATTCGGTTCTGATGTATCCGAAGCGTTGATGATAGACGAATTTCTACCACCCGCTGACGCAGGCGGTACTGACCTGAATGCCGCGATCTCATCGCGTCCACCGACAACCGCCTGCCCGCCTTCATTTATCAAAACAAACTGAACTTTCTCTATTTTATGTTCGAGTTTGCCGATACGTTTGCCGGTTTCCGTATTAATTGTTATCAGATCGTCCTTGTCCGCTATTAAAATCGTGCTTACATCCTTGAATACGAAATTCGTCAAACCTTTGTCGGCGCCTTTATAACGCCACAGCGTTTTGCCGGTTGTCGTATCGATCGCCGAAACGCCGAACGGGCCTTTCGATTCGATCTCGCCGTCCTTCAGACGTGTGAACTGCCCACCGGTTCGCACAAACAGCGTTTTTCCGACCAGAGCCATTTCGGCGCAGATGCCGAGGTCATCGGCCTTCCAATCAACTGTTCCCGTTCTGCGATTGACCGCACGGATCTTTCCACGGCCGGAAACGTAAACACGCTCGTCGTCGATCACCGGATCGGCCTCGGTCAAAGCCAGGCCGCTTTCGTTGATCTTAAATTTCTCGCGTTCCTTTTCCTTGCCGGTTTGCGCGTCGTAGCTGGTCGCACCTTCGTAAAACAGGAACAATCGTCCATCGATCAGCAGCGGTGCGCGGTAGTTATCGAGCGTATATGCAATCTCACCAAGATTCTCGCCGAACCGCGACGGCATCATTTCGATATCACTGTCTAATTCGCGTTTCCAAAGCTCCTCGCCCGTTGAAAGCTTTAGTACATGGAGGATCGGTTTGCGTTTAAATTCCTCGCCCGCATTTCCGCGCGGATCTTTTACCAAAATGACGGCGATAAGATCGTTAATGGGATCGACCGCCAATTGCAGAACATCGCCTTTCACCTTTTCGCTTTGCCAAATACGGCTGCCAGATATCAGGTCGACTGCTTCGAGCCGCGATTTGCTCCCTTCGTCTTTTGAGAACAAAATAAGGTCGGTATCGGGAACAGGTGTAACGGCCGTCTCCTCGATTCTCCCTGTCGCACGCCGCCATAACCGCTCGCCGGTTTGCCCGTCAACAGCGTACAAACTCTGCTCGGTTCCAGCCAAAACAATGCCGAAATCGGTCGTTTGATAAAAATGAATTTTGGAATCGAGATTTGCCTGCCACGCGGGTTGAGCGTGAGAAATTGCCGCGAAAAGACACAGGTTACATAAAAGGAAAACAATTACTTTCATTCAACAATTTTAACTTGAATGAATTAAATTGGGAAGATTTATTGGATACGGTATGTCTTGCTTTTCCAAATGGTCACTACAACGCCGTCAAGGCTCTCGGCTATCGCCCGCAGGCCGCTGTCGAGCTTTCGATACTCATCCGTACCGCGTCTGACATTTATCGTGCCTTGGCCGCGATAGCCGGTATCGTACCAAACGCCGTCCTTACGCTGGAATTTTTTTCCGCCGACGGCCCGGGTAGCTGGCGCCTCATAATCGTTTTGAACCTGATTCGGAAACGTATTCTGCTGGTTCCGGCTAGGTCCGGCAGATTTGGCCGGGCCGCCGCGCGAATCCGTGCGGGGAAGTTCGCGCATTATTTTTTGTTCGGAAAGCTTGCGCGATTCCTGCTTATCCTCCGGCTGGTCCTTTCGTTTTTTGGCAAGTGCGGCATCGCTTTTTTCATCTTCTGCCACCCGCTCTTTCGGTGGGGCAGCCGCCACCGGCGGCGGAGCCGGTTGGGCGCTGGTTACGTCAGTGCCGTCCAGACTTAAGTTTTTATCCCGGTCGGCAAGTGTTTCTGAAGTGACAACATTCGTCGGAGCTTCTTCGGCTCGACCGCTTCCGCCAGGCGCGGAATTCGCGTTAGCGGCTGAGGAATTAGCCATTATACCGGCTGAATTTGCCATGCTGTTTGCGGCTGTGTTCATGGCATTAGCCGCAGACATGGCTTTATTCGAGGACTGTGACATATCCGGTTCATCAAATCCTATATTCGGGCCGCGCGCCGCAGGTTGCCCATCGTCAACTTGCGAAACTTCGGAACCTGATAAGCCCGCAGAATTCTGTAGAAGTGAATATCCAATAAATCCGCTGAACACAAGGACCAAACTGCCCATCAGATAGGCAATATTCGGGAAAAGAAAAAGCTTTCGATACCATGGAATGCTCGCGCCCAAAACCGCGGGCGCGGCAACGGGCGAAACCGTTACAGGCTCCGCTTCCGAATTCAATAAGATCAGACTAGAAAGGGTTTTCCGGCAGCTATTGCAGTCCGCGAGGTGTGCCGTATAAAACTGTCTGGTTTTTTCCGGCAGCGCATTTTCGGCGAAGGCCGCGAGCCCGTCCGCGTCGAGGTGCGATTTCAGCGTGTCGCCGGCCAGCACACCTCGACCGCTTTGCGCTTTTCGCAACAGGGCATCTATTTCTTTGTCGAATTCCAGTTCCATCGAATAATATTCACCACGGAGAAAATTAACAGGGGAGCGATGTTCATGGAAATCAGGAAAAATCAAAAGATCTCCTTCATTTCGCTTTATCCCGGTTAATTTTCAAATACCCGTGGCGTGGTTTCGTAACCCAATTAAAGAACGCCTCAAATGTAAAAATCTTGCACCAGCGTCAAAATCACAAGGATCGTAAACAGCGTTTCAAAGCTGATGCCGAGCCTGGAAGCCGTTTCCGAAAGGTAGCGTTTTACCTCTACATCGGTCCAACCGTGTTGGCTTCGGAGGCTTTTTTCAACCGATTTCCTGACGTCGGTCTGCACACGCACAAGCTTTCGGCTGGCGGTAGCTTCGTGATAGCCGAAAGTGTTGGCAATGTCCTTTAATTTCAGGTCATCGAAATAATAAAGCTTCAGGATCAACCGATCTTCCGCGTCAAGCGATCCGATAGCTTCGCTTAAAGCCTGCGATACATCTTCGGCCGTTTGCTGTTCGCTAAAAATTTCCTCCGGGTTGTCAGTATGCGAAACAAGGCCATTTTCTGAATGTTCCGAGGCCTCGTTCGCGAGATTTTCGAACTCACGGGTTTCCTCGATCTGCACGAATTTCGACTGCTTCCTAAACTGATCGACCGCGAGCTGCGAAACCACCGCCCGAAGCCAACCGGCAAGCGAACCTCGTCCTGAATAATACGCGAGTTTGCTCTTCTTGTTTCCCTCGGCATCCTGCCGCAAACCGTAAAGCTCCGCCCATATCGAGCTTGCCAAATCTTCGGCATCCTCATTATTGGCGGAAATTTTCCGCGCCGCCGATTTTACCGTCGAATCGAAATTGGCGACCAGATCTTCCCAAGCCTTTTCATCCCCCTTTTCGCAGGCGAGCACCAAACACAGGTCGTCCGCCCGAATCTCATCGACAAAGGCTTTAATTTCCGAATGTCCGGCGTCCGCATTTTCGCGGAAAAGATATTTTTCGAGTGCCAAACCGATCCGCGGCCGGATTTCAGAATGATCGAGCCCGCGCGAATTTACGGCGCGCGAAACCATATGCCCGATCGCATCGTCTATTACAGCATTATGTTTTTCGGCAACCGGGCTCATTAATGAATCGACAAGAGTTTAGCATTAATTGGATGAAAGCTGGAACATTCGGGTTTGTTTGGTGTCTAATGTTTGTATTAGAAAGCAATAATTTTATGCCGCTAACTTGTCTCAAATCTAAAAACTCGGTTGTCTTAGCAAATCTCCTGTTCTTCGGGCTTCATTTCCTGCTATTCGGATGCCAAATTGAATATTCGCAGCAAATCACTTTCTCTGATTGTTCAGACTGCGCATCCCTTCCCAAACCAATCAGAATCCCAACGCCCGAATATCCAAAAGAAGCAAAAGAAAAACGTATTTCGGGGAACGTAACCGTAACGGTGACGATTAACGAATATGGAAATGTGATTGACGTGGGGAAAGTTTCAGGGGACGATATGCTCCGTCAATCGGCTATTGAAGCATCTCGTAAAGCAAAATTCCAACCTGCATTGACTATTTCAACTCCGAGTAAGGCAGTCAAAGCTGTTGCACAAATCGTTTACAAGTTTGTTTTGGATGAACCGATTCTAACTAGGAACAATCAAAAAGGGTATACGGAGCTGTTTAAGGCGCCAATATCACTCGGTATTTTGAACGACAGGGCAATCTATTTACCCCAACCAATCTATCCAAAAGCTGTTTTGCGCCCTCGTTCGCAAGGTGACGTGATTATACAAATCAAATTGAATGTTCAGGAAGGAAAACTTGTCCTTGCTAAGGCTGTTTCGGGAAACCTGATTTTTAGGAAATATGCGGAAGAAGCGGCTATGAAAGCGAAATTTCAACCGAAGAATATTGAAGGCTCTCCGCTTTTCGCGAACGGTGTACTTGTTTTTAAACATCCGTCGAAAGAAAAAACAGTAAACGACACAAAAACTCCAAAAGTTTTACCGATAATTGTTGTAGGTGTGGTTAACAAACGTGCTATTTACTTACCGAAACCAACCTTCCCGACAGGATGCCGCTGTCAAGGAACTATCAAAGTAAGAATTGTCGTCGATGAAAGTGGAAGAGTGACAGATGCGTCCGCCAACGAAGGACATCCTTTGTTACAGGCCGGGTCAATTCAAGCTGCACGTCAAACTAAATTCTCACCAACGTTGATAAACGGCGGACGTATATATGTGGTTGCCTTTTTAGAGTACATTTTTAGTCCTAATGGTCAGGTGAAGGTATAATTTTTACCGTAAATGTTTCCGCAGATAAGAAATTATCTTATACCCGTCAAGATAAACCCACGGCTTTGTGCCTAAAGTATAATGCCCGCAAGGAATGGCGGATTCGCTGTGTTTTATTTTGCGGCGGTTTAGTTCGCGGATAACGTCGCGGGAGAGATCGACCGGGAAGCTGAGGTCGTAGAGCGTGTAGATGTATCGCTGCGGGCGGGGCGGCAGGGCGGCGAGTTTGTCCATGTAGGCCATCGGGGAGATCGGCAGCCAGTATTCGCGAAGCTCGTCGAGTTCGAGATTATCGCCGATGCCCAGCTTTACGTGATAGGTCGAGAGGCCTTGCCA
>JACMMN010000137.1 GCA_014379075.1 Pyrinomonadaceae bacterium
AAAAGTAAAACAATGTTGATAAAGTGTCAATATCTTTTTTCAATATGAACGATTGTTCGGTCTATCTGACCGACTTTGACGTCTCCTAGTATTTTCAGGCGCAATCTGTGAAAATTAGTAAAATGAAAGGTAAGGAGATTTTGAATGGAAGAATTGATGGTGCAATTGACCGGAAAGAAGATCGACGTGAGCTGTGAAGCAAATTCGGTGTTTCGAGGCGAGGTGCTCGATGTCAAAAACGGCGTACTTTTTCTAAAGGACGAGGATGCAAAGGTTGTGTATATTGCAATAAACCGGATCGCGGCGGTTTACGAAAGCGGCGACACGCAGTCACGGCCGGGATTTATAGTCTGAGCCTTTAAAAATAAAAAAAGGCTCGCGGCGTCGATGCCGCAGAGCCTTTTTAATAAAATTTGTCGGGACTACTGAACCGACGGAATTGTTGTCGGAACAGACTGAACGATCGTCTGCGGCAGCCGTCTAAATCCAACCAATCTTTTTTCCCAGTAACCCTTGAATGGCGAATAAGTAATTCCTTTGCTTGATGAAGCGTGATAAAAACCGTTTTCGTCTGCGACAATTCCCATGTGCCCGAGGCCGTTCAGGAATACCAATGTTCCGAACTTAAATCTATCGTCGCCCGTTACGGGTTCCGAACTTGCCCACAGGTTTCGCGCACTCGACCGCGTGAAATGAATTCCTGCCTCGTTAAACACGCTCCAAACAAACCCGGAACAATCGTAGCGGTTCGGCCCGGAGGAACCATAGAGGTATGGAATTCCCAAACGCGATTGAATACCGCGGATAATTCCGGAGGTAGCCGATGCATTATAGGCCATTCGTCCGGCGACGGCGTTCATGGCGTTCAGCGGGCTGCTCGAACCGGTCTTTTTGACTAAAGGCTGTTTGGGTTGCTCTGGAATGACGACGATCTTGTTTGTTAAGGTCGGGCGATATGCCGGAGAGTTCGCAGGTGATGAAGATGAAAGTGAT
This sequence comes from Pyrinomonadaceae bacterium, assembly GCA_014379075.1. GTDB lineage: Bacteria > Acidobacteriota > Blastocatellia > Pyrinomonadales > Pyrinomonadaceae > OLB17. Next base: position 994 of record JACMMN010000137.1, read on the forward strand.
TTCGTTTTATCTGTTGCGGTTGATGCGGGTTGCGTTGGGAGATTTGTCGGCTGGCTTGAAATCGTCTTGACCACTCGCTGCCTGTCCTGGGCATCTGCCGTCGAAATAAAACCAACGCTGATTAAAATTACAGATACGCAAAGATATGAAATCCTTTTCAAATTTTTCAAAACTTATACTCCTATTTTGTTTTTTCGACTGGGAAGATGAAGGATTAGACGAAACACGTTCGCCTTTTATAAAAACACAACTAAAAAGAAACAATTTCCCGAAATCTGAATTAGATAGGAAAAAAACGTTAATTGTAGTGTGTTTTAGGTTCGACTGTTTATACAGTTTGCGATTCTGAAATCTGCGAAAAACAGAAGTTCAGAACTAATAAGCATTCTGAGGATAGCACTTTTGCAAAAAAAATTGCAAGGCGTCAGAAGCGACGTCGCCTTGCCGCGTCAATCATGCAGCAGCAACGGGCGGATCGCCCGCCGGGCCGGCCTGTAAGCGCCAGGCTTCGGCTTTCCAGCCTCCGCCAAACTTCCCGCCTTCCGCCGTTCCTTAGTTGTCCTTGAATGCAAATAAACAGTTTCAATCCGATCACGATTCCAATAAAAAAAGCATCGGCCGATGCCAATGCTTTCTATGTAATAAAATTCTTATATTAGGCCGAGAAAGACGTGCCGCATCCACAGCCGCCGGTCGCATTCGGATTCTCGAATGTAAAGCCCGAACCCATCATATTCGTCGTATGATCGATAGTGATACCGTTCAGATACTGAGCCGAGAACATATCTACAAAAAGCGTAATATCGTGCTGATTGATGATAAAATCGCCCTGCTTCGATTCTTCCTCGATATTAAGGCTGTACTGAAAACCGGAACATCCGCCCGGAACAACCCTGACGCGAAGTCCCGCCGTTTCCGGCAGATCGTCTTCGCCCGCGAGAAACTTCTTGATCTCGACCGATGCGCTTTCCGTTACTACTAATTCGAGGGCCGGTGCCGCAACTGCTGACATATATTATTGTCTCCTTCCAAAAATATGGACCCGCCAAAACGAATCCTTACATTAAAATCAATTTTACAGATTTTTGAGTGAAATAACAAGTCCCAGGTTCAGTGCCAGGGTTATTGAAGTGTGTTTAGCGGCTCGTGCCTCCTATTTTGCCTTGCTGGTTTCTTTCCTTTTCTTTTGTCCGTGGTTAGAATTCGGTGTTTCCCACAGATCATCGCGGCAAGAAATCCGGTCGTTCTATTTTCCGGTCCTGAATACTACATTTCATGGCGGTAGGTCTTCCGAGATGGATAGTTGCTATGGCAGAGCAACGAAATCGAGATTTGTCAGCTCATCGGAAACCGTCACCACTTGTGGAACGAACTGGAACCGCTTGTTTCGAACTTCGACAACGTAAACCCGTCCGGCCTCGATCGCGTCAAACCGGTAGTGGCCGAAACCGTTTGTTAATATCATCCGGATGCCGCCGGACGCATCGAGCAAAGATACGCGGGCCTTGGAAATGGGCATTCCGTTTGCCGACAGAACACGCCCGCCTACGGACACTTCCGATGCTGTCGGAACGGCTGCCTGGAATGCCCAAAAACCGCCGCGCAAGCTGAATTGTGTTCCCGAACCGCTGGTCCCCGAAGACTGCGTTCCGGCTATTGCCTGCCCGATAGTTCCATCAATACTGAAAGTTTGGCCTCCGCTGCCGCCCGTCGACCCGGAACCGCCGCCGGAGGCGATCACGGAGTGAGAAAGGTCAAAGCCGCCGCCCGTCTGAGCTCGGCTATCGGAAACCGGCAAGGCGGTTACGAACACAACAAGTATTTTAACGATTCGATTATTTTTGTTCATTACTTTTATGATCCTCTACCGAAATTGTTTCAGACCCAAGCCGAAATCATTGCGGAAACGCAGGCGGCAAGCGTGTTACGCTGCCCGCTGCAATGTTTGTGACCCACATATTCGCGCCGTCAAAGGCAATTCCGTTCAGCTGAGTGCCGACCTGAAATATTCCGAGATTTGCGCTGTCGCTGGCTCTCAGCTTTCTCACGGAAGTCGTCACGGAGTTTACGTTTGTAACCCAAAAATTCGCTCCGTCGAATGCGATTTGAACGGGATTGGGGCCGGCCTCGAAGTTCCCGGCATTCGCGCCGTCGCTTGCTCTCAATTTTGTGCCGGTGGCGGGCAGAGGAAACCCAAAGAAGTTAACTATCCACATATTTATACCGTCAAAGGCGATTCCCAAGGGACTTGACCCGGTCGGATAAGTGCCGATGGTCGTGCCGTCGCTTGCTCTGAGCTTGGTTGCATTGCTGCTGAGGTGGTTTGTGACCCAGATATTTGCACCGTCAAAGGCGATTCCACGCGGACTTAAACCGGCGGCAAAAGTTCCCAGATTCTCGCCGTCGCCAGCCCGAAGTTTGGTTACGTTATTGCTGCCCGAGTTTGCGACCCAGATATTTGCGCCGTCAAATGCGACCGCGTGAGGGGAAGTGCCTGTGGCAAATGTTCCAAGAACCACGCCGTCGCCTGCTCGGAGCTTTGTAATATTGCTGCTTCCGAAGTTTGCGACCCATATATTCGTGCCGTCAAAGGCGATTGCCCGCGGATTAGTGCCGACGGGAAAGGTTCCCAGATTCGCGCCGTTGCTCGCTCGGAGCTTTGTAATGCTGCCGCTGTTGAAATTTGCGACCCACATATTTGAGCCGTCAAACGCAAGTTCAACCGGGCCATCACCGACTGAAAAAATACCCTGTCCTTTCAGCAAATCCCATCGCAGCGAGCCGAGCAATTTCAGATTCGTGCTGTTTGGAAGCGCATCCGGCGAAATTTGCGTTGTGTTTACCGAACCCGCCGCGATGTTTCCACCGCTGAGATTCGTCAAACCCGAACCGTCGCCTAAGATCACGCCGGTCAACTTGCCGCCGTCAAGAGATTGAATATGCCCGTTTGTCACGCATTGATTGCAGACTCCTGTAAGAGCATCGGCCCGATTCGCGTTGGCCGCAACATTTGCAAATCCCGTCGAAGTCGCAAAGCTCGCTTGGGCCGCGTTGATCGCGTTTGGGACGGTTCCCGTTACCTTGCTACCGTCGATCGATTGGATCTGGGCATCGGTGACGCATAATACGCACGATACAGACAAACCGTCCGCTGAACTTGATGTCAAACTTCGCACGGCCTGAGGGCCGGATGTGACCGGCTGTCGCGGCGTGAGCATTGTAAAGCCCGGCGGGTCGGTCGTCTTTCTAACGCCGATCTCCAGAAATCTTGCGGCGCCGGGAAACGCACTCGCGGTGAAATCGAGCTTTACCGTAAATACGCCGTTCGCAACTGTTACCGGATTTCCGCCCGTTACCGTAAAATCAAGGGTAATCGGTGCGGGCTGCGGCTGCTGTGTGCCAGCGCTTTCGGCGTCGAACAGCCTGAACCGCATCTCGTATGTGCCGCTAGCTGGCAGCGAACCGTCCAAAAGCCTGCCCTGATATGTAAATTCAGGGGTTTGGGCTGGAGTTGCCGCGCAGCCAACAATCAAAATCGTCACCATTGAAAAAAGAATCTTTTTCATAACTAAACTTCTCCTCTGAACTCGTTTAGGGACTTGAGAC
>JACMMN010000138.1 GCA_014379075.1 Pyrinomonadaceae bacterium
CCAGTCGAGCGCTTTATTCGTTTCTCCGAGAGCGTTATATGCGAGAGCTATCTCGAAGGCGAATCCGTAGGGGTTATTCTTAACGGACGGGTCCGAAACCGCAGCGTCAAGTTCCCTTAAAATTACTTTCGCATCCCCGTTTAGCGCGGATATCTGTGTTTCAATGATCTTCCAGCCCGGATCGGATCTGTTTCCGCCGCTGTAACTCAGTTCCTTATTAAACGAATCCATTGCGGAAGCGTGATCTTTCAAGGCAGTAAATGCCCAGCGTTTTACTTTGTAGGCGGGAATGGAACTTGCGTCAAGGGAAAGGCTCGTGTTGGATTCCGCTATAGATTCGGCGAACCGCCCGGCCTGGTAATGGATCACGCCGGACGCAGATCGAATGGCGGCTGATCGCGGATCCAGACGCTGAGCGATCTCGATCTCGGAAATAGCGTCCACATCTTTATTCATCGCCGCGAGGACCAGGGCGAACCAATGGTGGGCCTGGGCGTACGACGGATTAACCTGAATCGCCCGCAGGAACTCAAGTTCCGATCCGGCACGATCGCGTTGGTAATAAAACTTCACGTAGGCAAGCGATGCATGTGCTTCCGCCAGATTGTCGTCCAAGGAAAGGGCCCGGCGGGCGAAATCGAGCGCTTTGGGATATGCATCCGGCGGCGGGGAAATGTCGTAGAGATTCAAAAGAGCATAAGCGTCGGCGAGGCCGACATAAGCAAGTGCGAAACTGCCGTCGCGTTCCAGAGATTGTCCAAAGGCGGATATTGCCTTTCGCAAATTCTCGCCCGAACGGTTTGCCATCTGATAGCGGCCGATAAGATAGAATTCGTAAGCCGATGCGTTTTGCGTGTAGCTTTTCTGAACCTGCTGGAGCTCCATCGGGAGAGGCTCAATGCCGAGAGACGTCCAGACCTTTTCAGCCAGCCGCGTTTGCATCGCGAAGAGATCGCCGTTCGCCGCGGCAAAGTTTTCAGCCCAGATCACATTGCCGGCGGGAGCGTGTATCAGCTCGGCGGAAAGAGTCGTTGTTCCTCCGTCTTTGAAAAGCTCACCGCGTAACAGATAAATGACTCCGCTGTCGGCCGCGATCCTTTTCGGCTCCAGATCGGCCATTGCACGGCCGCTGGCGGCGGATATGACCCGTATGCTTTTGATATTGCCGAGCTTATTTGTAAGCGCGTCCGCCAAACCGACACCGAGATTGTCGTGTGTGTCTTCCGAAGCTTTAAAGGGAAGAACGACGAGCGACGGGTTCTTGAAAGCCGCCGGTCTCAGATCCGTTTGAACCGCTCGGCCAGCCGTAGAGTATATATATAATGTAACGGCCGCCACAGGCAGTAAGAGAAGCAGAATAAGAGGCGCCACGTACAAAGGTTTGCGGGCTGCGAGCGGGACGGCCGATATACCATCGTCGGTGAGATCGCCGTCTTCGATAACGAGTGTCGTCAGATTATGCATCGTCGCCGGTTCTTCCAGTGTTTCGCCCGTAACCGGGACGCCGGCCGCAAAGCTGTTGAAGAAAGGGCGGTAACCCGTTTGTTCTAAAATTGCGTCGAAACGCGGTTCTCCGCGTAAAATATCTAAAACCGGATCGACACCCATCCAGTTCAGCCACGCTTCCTTTATTTCCGCGGCGGCTTCGAGGGAATCCATCGCTTGATCCTTATTATTTAGATAGCAATAAACCAGGGCCATCTGATAAGGCGATACATATCGCTCGCCGGAAAGCTTTATAAGCTCGCTGATCTTTTCCTCGGCAGTTGTATTGTCCCGGTTCGCCGCGTAGCATTCGGCCTCGGAGAGCAAAGAGAAGACGCTGTTGCCCATCAACTCTTTTGCCTTTTCGTTTTCCTTAATTGCAAGAGCGGTTTCACCAACAATGCGATGAATTTTGCTCAATCCGTAGTAGCCAAAGCTGTATGCGGGGAAATCGTTGATCACACGGCGATAGCGTTCGGCCGCCTCGTCATACCGCCGGGCGTAATAGAGGCCCCAGCCAATATTGTGGTGATTGAAAGGCGTCAGCGGGTCGAGTTCGACGCTGCGGCCGGCAAAATCAAGGCCTTCGTTAAATCGGCCTTCGGTAAAGAGGACTATTGAATACCATACGTATGCACTGGCATTGCCGGGATTTAATTCGATCGCCCGCCCAAGATGATATTCCGCCCGCGACCAATCATGATGGCCCGCGTGGAGCGATAAACCTAAACTAGCATGAGCTTCGGAAAGATCTTCGTTCAGTTCTACTGCTTTTGTCGCCGCTTCGATGGCGGGTACAAAGCATTCCTGCGGCGGCAGGACGCCAATTATACCCAGCCAGTTATAATATTCAGCGATACCTGCGTAGGCGTGAGCATAATCCGGATCGGAGGCGATCGCGCTGTGAAAACTGACAAATGCCTTTGCGAAACCTTCCTCGGTAAAGCTGCTGAAATGATATCGGCCGCGCAGATAATGCTCGAAAGCCTCAGGATTCTCCGTGCCGCGTCTGCCATATTCCTCAATTTCGCTGCCGGTCAACTGCGGCAGGAGGAGCTCGATAACTTTGTTTGCAAGTGTATCTTCGAGTGTAAAAAGATCGGATAACACCTCGTCGATGGAAGTGGCCCACACGGCGGCATTTTCCGCTACATTTAAAAGCTGCACAGTTACACGGAGCCTGTTACGTGACTTTTTTATGCTGCCATCGAGGATATAATCCGCGTTTAGTTCGTTACCGGCCCGGATCGGGTCTATCAGATCGTCCCCGAACGCCAGAATGGAACTCGTAGGCCTCACGATGAAACGCCCGACCTTGCTTAACCGCGTTATCAAAGCATCGGCGAGTCCGACACTCAAAAAACGGTCGTCCTTGTCTTCGGCGGCGGAAAGATTTAGGAATTTAAATGGCAGCACGGCCAGAGCTTTTCTATTCTCCGGCACTTTGATAAGAGACGGCTGCGGATTTTCTCTATTTTCAGGCGAAAATTGCGGAGCCTCGATGCGGGCGCCGTTCAGGTGTCTGGAAATGTCCTTTGAAAACTCGGCGGCCGATTCGTAGCGATCCGAAGGCAGTTTAGCGAGAGCCTTTAATATAATATTATCGATATTATTTAACAGTTCGTTAACCAATTGCCTCGAATTCGTGCCGCGGGCATGAAGAAAGCTGTCTTCGGAATTCGAATATTTCAGAAGAAGGTTTTCTCGGACGCTGATGATCTTGCTTGGCGGTTCCGGCATCACTTCGCAGATCACACGCGAAACTTCGTGGAGAGCGCGGCCGGCAAAATTATACGGACGATGGCCGGTTAGAAGTTCGTAAAGCAGAACACCAAGTGAATATATGTCGCTTGACGGCGTAACCTCCACGCCTTCAACCTGTTCGGGACTTGCATAATCGGGCGTCATCATTCGCAGCATCGAAGCCGTGGGATTTATCGATTCGTGGATAAGATCCGGGTCGAGAATTTTAGCAATGCCGAAATCGAGAAGCTTCGGTGCACCCGACCTGTTTATAAGAATGTTGCCCGGTTTTATATCGCGGTGAATTATCTGTTTTGTGTGGGCATATTCGATCGCCGAGCAGATCTTCTGGAATATCTTCAAACGGTCGCGAACTTTCAGGCGATTCTTATCGCAATAATTGTAGAGAGTCTCGCCCTCGACAAATTCCATTACAAAATACGGGACGCTGTCGCCCGTCGTTCCACCGTCTAGAAGCCGGGCAATGAATGGATGTTCGAATGAGGCAAGAATTTGCCGTTCGTGGCGAAAGCGGCGAATAATAAAGTCCGAATCCATGCCGCGTTTAATTAATTTTATCGCTACTTTTTGCTGAAATTCTCCGTCGGCGCGTTCCGCCAGATATACCGCACCCATTCCGCCGCGGCCGATCTCGCCGGTAACTTTATATACACCTATCTTTTTCCCGATGAAATCATCGCGGCCGTTTTCGCCGGCCTGTTCGTCGAGCGAGTTTGAAATTTCCTTTTTCGCTGAAGTATTCAGGAAATTACTGTCTGTCCAAATCGGGGATTCAATAAAATTGTCGGCGGATTCGGAGCTGGCAAGGAGCTTTTCAACCTCGCGAAGTAGTCCTACGTCGTCCGCGCATTCACCTGCAAGAAATACAGCACGCTCGGCGCCGCTCAGGTCGATCGCCGTCTGGAATACTGCCTCGATTTTTTGCCATCGGTCAGGGGACATTCCCAGATATTATAACTAAATTTGGACGTAAGGCATCAAGGCGGTGAGGTTAGTGAAAAAGCTTCCACACGAAAACTAGACCGGTCGGCTTCAAGGTATCTGACTGACAATGTTTAAAGATGTTGACCAAGTGTCATTTCCCGTTGTAAAATTGTCTTGGCCCAACTTCCACGACCTATCCGATGCCCCGAAAACCTACTAAAATCAGTCTCATATACTTTGTCATATTCACGCTTTTACTAGTTGGCCTGGTTCCGCTTGTATTGACGGGCTGGTTATTGTCCGAGAGGAGCGCTCAGGAATTACGGGCAGTCGAGAACCGTTACCAGATCCAGCTTGTTCAGGAAAAGGCCCGGCAAATAGAAATGTTCGGCCAGCGTTACGGCGACTTGGTAAAGAATCTCGCAGATGCATTCGAGCTTTCCAATAATATGGAAACGCTTTCTTCATCGCAAACCGAGGAAAGGCTCGGAGCAACACTAAAGGAAAACCCGAACGTATTGGCACTATATTTAAAACCTGCAAATGCCGAATCGCTTTCGATCTTCCGTCCCGGCATTATCGTCAAAGAAGAGATCGAATCTATCTCCCTCGACGCCCTGACCGAAGCCGGAGCGCAGGAATTGTTTATCGGCTCGCCGAAAAAAGCGTCGTCAAGCGGTGAAGCAGTAATGACGATGGTTTCCCGGATATCCGTTGGCGGCGACACCGAGGCATCGGTTGTCGCGATCGTATCTCTGAAAGAAATTGCCCGGAGCGTCGTCGGCATAAATTCGATAAGCGAAGACCAATTATGGAAAGCCGGCCTGCCGATCATCTTTGTTATCGACCAAAATGGAAACGCTATATTTCACCCGGACCAGAGTCTTGTCGATGAACAGAGATCTCTCTCCAACCTAAAGATCGTGGGCGAATGGCAGCAATCCAACCGCCAGATCCAATCGGGACTGGTTCCTTTTACCGCTGAATTCGAAGGGAATACGTATGACATGATCGGGGCGTATTCGACTGTGCATCTCGGATCGGGAACAACATTCGGCGTTATAACGATGCAGGACGAGCGAAGGGCATTAGCGTCGGTCGGGGAAATGCGAACGCAGACGTGGATCATTAGTTTAGCATTTGCTTTGTTCGCGCTGGTGATCGGACTAGGTGCGGCCCGGTCCCTAACGTCTCCCTTGCTAAAACTCTCGACCGCAGCGGAAAAGATCGCGCTCGGCGACCTTTCGACCAGAGTTGAAACCCGGAACATAACCGAGATCGGAACGTTAGGCGAATCGTTCAATACGATGAGCGATAAGCTGGAAGAACATATCGCACGGCTCGCGAAAGCGGCGACGGAGAATCGCGAATTGTTCGTCGGGACGGTAAAAGCACTGGCAGCCGCCATTGACGGGAAGGATAAATATACCCGCGGCCATTCGGAAAGAGTTTCTCGAATTTCAGTGGCCATCGGCCGTCAGATGAAGCTCGGAGCGGACGAGCTTGAGACATTGCGAATAAGCGCTTTGCTGCACGATGTCGGTAAGATCGCGATCGACGATTCCATCCTCAAAAAACCGGCTGCCCTGACATCTGAAGAATTCGAAATAATGAAAACGCATCCGCAGAAAGGCTATAAGATCATGTCGCAGATTCCCGCGATGAAAGATTTTTTGCCCGGAATGTACATGCATCACGAAATGGTGAATGGACAAGGATATCCGCAAGGGCTGACCGATAAACAAATCCCGCTGCAGGCGAAGATCGTCTCGGTCGCCGACACGTTTGATGCGATGACAATAGACCGTCCTTATTCGAAGGGAATGCTGCTGCCCGACGCGCTGAAGCGGATCGAAGAATTCGTCGGGACGAGATATGACCCGGAAGTGGTAAAGGCTCTGATCCGAGGGTGCGAAGCAGGCCAGATCGGAAATGGCGTGGTTCGTTTCATGGCAAATCAGGAAGTTGTGGAAGATACCGCGGACATTTTGAGTATTGCATCGTAATATGAGTGCAGAGAGTTTACAGGAACGGTGGGAAGTGGAGGCCGGCGGTGCCGTTTACGGGGCGTCTTACAGCGAACTTCCGGAATGGATCGGCGAAGGCTCACTTTTACCCGGCGACAAGGTGCGCAGAGGCAATCTTCGCTGGATCGAGGCCGGTAAAGTTCCGTTTCTCATTCCTTTTTTTAATGCTAAAGCCGAGGGGCTTCCAATGCCCGTGATTTCGCCCGCAAGTAGTCCAGAACCGTTGCAAAATATTATTTCGTCCGGTGAAACAGGGATGATCGAAGTCAATACCTTTTCAAGTCCCCACATTCGATCAGAACAGGCAAGTCCGGAGCCGGCCGAGAAACGAAACAGCAAAGATCCAGGCGTTTGCAGTATTCATGGCGATCGGGAAACGTTTTATCTTTGCGGCTCCTGCGATACTCCGTTTTGCAAAGCCTGTCCGAAATCCTACGGCGGATCGGTAAAGATATGTCCCGATTGCGGATCGCTTTGCAAACCGCTGGGAGAAATGCAGGACTCTCGAAGTGTTGACCTGCAAAGGGCAGCCGCATTGACCGAAGGTTTTGGCATAGGTGACTTTCTTAACGCGATGGCTCACCCGTTCAAGTTCAAAATTAGTTTGTTCTTCGGCGCTCTTATGTTCATGTTCTTCACGCTGGGGCAATCAGTCTCAGCGCTCGGCGGTATTTTAATGTTTTCGTCTGCTATATTCTGCGTGATGCTGGCTAATATGCTGACTTTTGGCATACTTGCGAATACTGTCGACAATTTTTCACAGGGCCGCGTGGAATCGAATTTTATGCCGGAATTCGAAGATTTTTCGATCTGGGAGGATGTGCTGCATCCGTTCGTCCTGAGCATAGGAGTATACATCTCTTCATTCGGGCCTTTCATTTTGGTTATGATAATCGGGATGTACTTTGTGTTGAGTTCGCTGGGTGCTCAAAAAGAGATTTTTCAAAACGAGATAGAAAAGATTCCCGGCACGGAGTATTACACGCCCGACCGTACGCTGCAGCAATCTGAAGAGGTAAAAAAACTCATCGGCAACGTTTCGGAACAGAACGAAAAACGGCTGGACGCTCAAGATGAGATTGCAGCCGGAAGTCCGTCGGCATCGGCAATTGATGAAAATGCGGATGATGCCAAGTTCGTGGAGCGCTCGATCCAGGAAAGCCGCAAAGCTCAGCTAGAAGCGGCAGTCGGCAAGCCGTCTGAAACTCAATACCACCAGCTTGCAAGTATTTTAAAGCTGGCTGCTCCTCTTGCCGTTTTGGGAATGATCACCTTTCTCTGGGGACTGTTTTATTTCCCGGCCGCCTGCGCGGTTGCAGGTTATACCAAATCATTTAGAGAGACGTTGAATCCGATGGTTGGCCTCGACACCATAAAAAGACTGGGATTCATTTACGTCAAGCTTTTGGCGATGGGTTTAACGATCCTGATCGCATCAGTGATCATTGGAACGATCCTGAACGCGGTGCTTATGCCTTTCGATCTGCCCGGGATGGGTAATCTCCCCACGAAGGCTATCGGAAGCCTGTTTGGATTTTATTTTTCGATCGTATTTTCATGCCTGATCGGCTATGCCCTTTTCAAGGCTTCCGACCGTTTAGAACTTTACAAATAATTGAACGGGATGTGCTGTCCGCATAAGTATGCGGACAAGTACATCCCGTCCCATAGTTTTCGAATGATATCGCACATTGTTTGATGTGCGATATTTTTTTATACTTAAAAGTTTACTTCAGATAGGTTTACATAATATTTATGGCATTGTTTTGGCGGCGGAATAAGGAAGACAAATTTTCAACATCGGTTTTAGGCCTCGATAGATCGATAGAAGATCTAAAAAAGCAGGAAGCGGCCGTCGAGAAGGAGATCGGCGTACGCTTTACAAGGGCGATAGCGAAAACCCGCGATTCGATCAACACGAAACTCGACACGATTTTCGAAGGACGCAAGCAGATCGACGAGACCTTGCTGGATGAACTCGAGGAAATGCTTATCTCGACCGATATCGGCGTGCAGACTACGATGCAGGTTCTAGAAGCGATCCGCAAAGGTGTATCGCGGCAGGAGATCAACGATCTGGATGCACTAAAATCGGTGATGAAGAGCGAGCTTCTCGAAATTCTGCATCACTCAACGGATGCCGGCGTCGCATCGGAAGCTACCGTTCCCGAAACTATAAAGCCTTATGTTTTAATGGTCGTCGGCGTCAATGGAGTCGGCAAAACCACCACTATCGGAAAGCTTGCGCAGAGAATCAAAAACGAAGGTAATGACGTTTTGATCTGTGCCGCCGACACATTCCGGGCGGCTGCTTCGGAACAGCTTGAGATCTGGGCAACACGGGCGGGTGTGCCGTTGATCCAGCAAAAACACGGAACCGATCCGGCTGCGGTTTTATTCGACGCTTTGCAATCAGCCAAATCCCGCAAGTCCGATGTGTTGATCGTTGATACCGCCGGCCGCTTACACAATAAGTCCAATTTAATGGCTGAACTTGAAAAAATGAAACGAATTTCAGCCCGCGAAGTTGCTCAGGCCCCGCATGAAACGCTGCTCGTCATCGACGCCGTAACCGGTCAAAACGGCCTCGAACAAGCCCGGCAATTTATGAAAGTAGCAGATGTAACTGGAATTGTCCTAACAAAACTCGACGGCACCGCCAAAGGCGGCATAGCGGTCGCTATCGCAAAAGAGCTGAATCTTCCGATACGCTACGTCGGCATTGGCGAACAGGTTGACGATCTAATGGTATTCGACGCGGAAAGCTATGTGAACGGCTTGTTTAATTAATGGAACTATCCGATTTCGATTTGAAAATGACCCGGCGAGCGTTGGATCTGGCTGTTCTTGGTGTTGGCCTTGTGTCACCTAACCCGCTCGTCGGCTGTGTGATCGTGTCGGAATCAGGCGAGATCAGCGGCGAGGGAACTTACATTTATAACAAAGTAATCCACGCCGAGGCCGTTGCTTTGAGCCAGGCAGGCGCGAGAGCACGAGGCGGCACCGCGTACGTTTCGCTTGAGCCTCATTCGCATCAGGGCAAAACTCAGCCTTGTACGGAGGCGTTGATAAATGCCGGGATAAAACGTGTTGTCTGCCCAATTGAAGACCCGAATCCGCTCGTGTCGGGTAAAGGTTTTGTGCAGTTGCGGGCGAACGGCATCGAAGTCGTAGTTGGCATTCTAGCGGTCGAAGCAGAAAAGCAGAATGAAAAATTCATCTGCTGGCACCGGAAAAAACGGCCGTTTGTTCATTTGAAGCTGGCAATGTCGCTCGACGGCCGGATTTCACTGAATAACAGCGTTTCGACTGCTCTTTCGAATGAACACGCCCTCAAACGCGTCCACGATCTGCGTCATGAACACGATGCGATACTTATCGGCGGCAATACGGCGTTTGTCGATAACCCGAGCCTGACCGACCGCAGCGGAAAACCGCGCCGCCGACCACTCGTCCGTGTCGTACTCGATAACCGTCTGAGAATTCCCGTCGATTCTCCGCTTGTTACAACTGCGAATGAGGTTCCGACATTGATCTTTACGAACAGCGGCGACTCCGAAAAGATCGCCCATCTCGGTGAAAAAAAAGTCGAGGTAGTTGAAATCGAAAACGGCGGCCGAAATCTCGAAAGCGTTTTGGCGGAACTTGCGGTCCGCCAAATCCAAAGCGTCCTGGTCGAAGGCGGAACCCAAGTCGCGGGAGCTTTCTGCGATGCAAAACTTGTCGATAAGATCACATTTATGGTTGCCCCGCTTGTCATCGGCGGCCGTGATGCCCCGCTAGCCATCGGCGGCGTTGGAGCATCTACTATGGACGAAGCTTTTCGCCTCCGGGATCTCGAACTCACCAAGTACGGCGATGATATCGAAGTTACTGCGTACGCGACAGGTCGAATCTAATGGATAGCCCGTACAAAAGACAACCGTTCGCCAAAAAATCCTTCGGGCAGAATTTCCTTGTCGATGACGGAGTGATCGCCAAAATAGTCGCTGCCTTACGCCTCGTTGGCGGTGAGACAGTGATCGAGATCGGTTCCGGCCGTGGGGCGCTGACCGAAACCCTCATCCAGAAGGCTGGAAGAGTGATCGCCATCGAACTGGACCGCGACCTTATACCTGTTCTGCACGCTAGATTCGGATTGTTTAAAAATTTTGAGCTTGTTGACACCGACGCTCTCAAGGCAAATTTTGAGGAAATTGCCGCAACGACCGACAAGGTCAAACTTGTTGCAAATTTGCCCTACAATATCTCAACCGCTATCCTCCAGCGTCTGAGCGATCAGCGTCATGTTTTTTCAGAGCTTATTTTGATGTTTCAACGCGAGGTGGTCGAACGCATAACGGCTCGTGCTGGTCATAAGGAACGGGGATTTTTATCAGTTCTGGTCGAGGCGAATTTCGATTCGGAAAAGCTATTCGACGTTCCCGGCAAGGCATTCCGGCCAGTTCCCAAAGTTATGAGTTCTGTCGTCAGGCTGACACCGAAGGATTCGGAAATTGCGGATAAAGATCTTTTCCGCAAGATCGTCAGCAAGGGATTCCTGCAAAAACGCAAAACCATCTTCAATAATTTCAAGAGCGATTTTAGCGATGCAAAGGATCTGCTTGAAATGAGCGGGATCGATCCGAACCGCCGTGCCGAAACTCTGACGCTGGATGAATGGATAAATCTCGTCGAGTCCGTTGCAAACGGCAACCTAAATAGCGTCATAGAGTGTTATACTTGAAATTTTAAAGGTTTAACACTAGCGAACAAGGTAAATACAAGTGAGTAAAATTGAAATAATCCCGCTCGGCGGAATCGGCGAATTTGGAATGAACTGCATGGGCATCCGGTACGGCGACGAGATGATCGTTGTCGATGCGGGTATGGGGTTTCCGGAAGAAACTCCGTTTGGCGTTGATATTTCCATCCCAAATTTCGACTTTCTCGAAGAGTATCGTGACGACCTGACGGCGCTTATCCTGACTCACGGCCACGAAGATCACATCGGAGCACTCTCCTATATCCTTAAGAAGTTTAATTTACCTGTTTACGGTTCACGTTTTACTCTAGCTTTGGCGGAGAAGCGGCTCGAAGAAAACAGGATGTTGAACGATGTCCTGCTGCACCGCGTCGCGGCAAACGACATCATCACGGTCGGTAGTTTCAAGATCGAATTCATCCACGCTTCGCATTCACTCGTCGAATGCTTTTCGCTGGCCATTACAACACCGATCGGCACGATAATTCACACCGGCGATTATAAGATCGACGACACGCCCGTCATCGGAAAGCCTTATGATCTCCAAACGCTCGGTAAATATGGCGATGCGGGCGTGCTTGCTCTGCTGGGCGATTCGACGAACGCGACGGTTCCCGGCCGCACGCCGTCAGAACAAGCCGTGATACCTGCCTTTGAAGAGATTTTCGAGGAAACTCCCGGCCGCCTTTTTGTTGCGACTTTTTCATCCTCGCTTCATCGCCTTCAAATCGTTTTCGATGTTGCTCATAAATTCGGGAGAAAGGTATGCGTCCTCGGACGCTCGATGCAGAAAAATGTCGAGATCGCTGAAGAACAGGGTCTTCTGAAAATCTCACATGGAGCGATGGCCGCTCTCGGCGAAGCCCGAGCGCTTGACGATGACGAGATCGTTTATCTGGTCACCGGTTCGCAGGGCGAAACCAGGGCCGCTCTGATGAATCTGGCGACGGGAACTTACAAAGGAATGGAGATCGAAAAGGGCGATACCGTTGTGCTTTCCGCCCGCATTATCCCGGGAAACGAAAAGAGCATCAGCCGCCTGATCGGAAACCTCTACAAACGCGGCGCCAATATTATCGAGGAAAAGCGACGCCTCATTCACGTTTCCGGCCACGCCTCTCAGGAAGATATCAAGATAATGGTTGAAACAGCTCGGCCGAAATTCCTGGTGCCCATACATGGAGAATACCGGATGCTGTTCCGTCATAAGGAATACGTAAAGAACCACGTTCCCGGTTATTCGGACGAAAATATTATTTTGATCGAGAACGGCGATATGCTCGAGATCGACGAAAACAGCGCTCGCGTTGTCGAGAAATTCGAAATGTACAAGACTTTTATAGACGAGGAATCGAGCGACGTGGTTGATTACGAGGTAGTTCGCGAACGCAAGAAACTTGCTTACGGCGGTGCTGTTTCATTGGTCGTGACGATGAGCAAGCAAACCGGCAAGATTTCAGGCGAACCGCAAATATCCTTCCAAGGTGTCGCCGGAATGAACCCGGTGAACGGTTTTGCCGGCGACGCCCGCGAGTCAGTCGTGGACGCGATCGCCTCCATGAAAAAGGAACACGTTGCCGACCGGACAATGTTCAAGGAAAATCTTAGAATTCACTTAAAGAGATTTATCCAGAAAGAGATCGGAACCAAACCGGTGATCGTAACGACGATCGTTGAGGTCTAATGAAAGCGGTTGATTTGCTGCGGGCTTCAAAAGTAGAGATTTCACCAGAAACATTTACGCTCGTTTCGCTCCGGCACGAGGATTGGCTGCGGCTTCTTGAAAATCCGGAATTGTCACCCAGAATGACAGCTCCATTTATGATCTTTCGGGACAAGTTCGAAGTTACGCTTCTGCTGGATGAAGTAGATTTCGGCACGATCAGGCATGCAGTCCGGGATGCGAAAATCGAAGGAGGATTTCGGCTTTTGACATTCGATACTGTGCTGGATTTTAATGTCGTCGGTTTTCTTGCAGAAGTCGCGAGGATTCTTGCCGAAGAAAATATTAGTATGGTCGCACTATCAGCATTTTCGCGTGATCACGTGCTGTTAAAGCAGAACGATCTGGCCCCGGCGTTAACGTCACTCGGCCCGTTTGTCGGGGAGTTATGCTGACCAACGCCGCATTTCCGTGTGTTTCACTTCTTACTCGTTCACTGTGAGGTGAAACGAAACAAAATTAGACCTGGTTCTAGTTCTCTCAGCTAACTATATGCTTTGGAAAGATAAAGTTGTTTTTCTTACCGGTGCATCCAGCGGTATCGGCGAGGGGCTCGCGATGGCGTTGGCGGAACGGGGAGCGGTCATCGGTCTTTTGGCTCGGCGCGAGAATTTGCTCAGAAAACTAGCAGGTAAATGCGAATCGGCCGGCGGAACGGTGAGTATTTACGCCGCCGACGTCACGGATGCAGAATCTGTTCAAAAGGCGGCAGAAAATCTCCGCGACGAGTTCGGACGCATTGATATTATGATCGCGAATGCGGGGATAGGCGGCAATAATCAGGAGACACGTGATTTGCAGCCGGAAGCGGTGAAGCACGTCATCGACATAAATCTGTTGGGCGCTGCGAATTCAGTCGCCGCGGTGCTTCCGAACATGTTGGAACAGGGAAGCGGACACCTGGTGGCAATATCAAGCCTCGCCGGGTTTCGGGGACTGCCGAAATCCGCCGCGTATTCGGCAAGTAAGGCGGGAATGACGGCCTTTTTCGAAAGCGTGCGGCTCGATGTGCAGGAAAGGGGTGTCGCCGTTACGATTATACAGCCGGGCTTTATCAAAACTCCATTGACATCGGGTCGTGAAAACAAAATGCCTTTCCTGATGGAACTAGAAGACGCAATTCCTCATTTCCTCAAAGCCATCGAAAGGAAAAAGAAGTTTTCCGCGTTTCCATGGCAATTAGCGACAATTGTCCGTGCGGGAAAAGTTTTCCCCGCATGGCTATACGACCGAATTGCCGGACAGGCCAAATACCGCTCATGATTCGTTTATGATTAATTTCATAACCTATATACTGACCTCATATTATTATTGTTCACTTCGTTTATGAGTTTTCTAGAAGCAATTATCCTCGGAATAGTCCAGGGCCTCACGGAATTTATTCCTATCAGTTCGACCGCTCACCTGGTTTTCGCCAGTCGCTGGACGAATATTTACAACGGTAATGCATCACAGATCACTGCTACGATGGCCGTGATCCAGCTCGGTACGCTGGCGGCGGTCTTCGTTTATTTTGCTTCTGATATCTGGGGTATCGCATCGGCATTTATTCGCGATCATTTCGCATTGGTTACCGGGGGTAGCGGCCGGAAATTTCCGGGAACCGGCGGCATCAGGCCGATCTGGCTTTCCGAGGAAGCCTGGCTTGGCTGGCTGATAATTATCGGCTCTATTCCTATCGGCACTATCGGCCTTATATTCAAGGATTTTATCGAGGGCGAGGGCACCAAAAATCTTTGGTTCATATCTATAATGCTGATAGCCATTGCTCTTTTGCTGGCGGTTGCAGAGTTTGTCGGAAGTCAACGCAAAAGCCTCGTTAACCTCGGAATAACGGATGCGATCGTCGTCGGATTGGCCCAGGTGCTTGCTTTAATGCCCGGAGCAAGCCGGTCCGGTTCGACGATAATGGGTGGACTGTTTGCCGGTCAAAGCCGTGAAACCGCTGCGAGGTTTTCGTTTCTGCTTTCGATACCGGCGATCACCGCCAGCGGTCTGCTGGAATTGAAGGAGGCGTGGGAAATACTACCGCAAGAGAGCTTTATGCCATTATTCGTGGCAACCTTCGTGTCATGTGTCGTCGGATATCTCGCTATATGGTTTTTAATGGCCTTTCTGAAAAAAAGATCGACGGCAATTTTCATTATCTATCGTTTGATTCTGGGCACGGTGCTTTTGGTTCTGCTCTGGCAGGGAGTTATTAGTCCGACGATTAGCTAAATTAGCATGCCGCCAAAACGTTGGGTCATTACAAAGCACGACTTCGAATCGGTTAAGTTGCTTTCCGAGCAATTGTCGGTATCGCCGCTCGTCGCTGCTTTGCTTATTTCTCGTGGGCACCGAACGAAAGAGAAAGCTGAAAAATTCTTAAATCCTAACTACGCCGACCTGCACGAACCATTTCTCCTAAAAGGAATGGAAGAAGCAGTCGAGCGTGTTCTGCGCGCGATCGACAATAGAGAAAAGATACTAATTTGGGGCGATTACGATGTCGACGGAACGACGGGCACGGTGCTTTTGCGCCAGACGCTGAAAATTCTCGGAGCGGAAACCGGATTTCACGTGCCGAATCGCTTTACGGAAGGGTACGGGATAAATATTCCTGCCTTGGAAGACGCAAAAGCTAACGGTTTTACACTCGCTATTTCCGTAGATTGCGGCATCCGAAGTTTCGAACCGCTTGAGTGGGCTAGAACGAACGGCCTGGATTTTATCGTAACGGATCATCATTTGTCGGATGAGACAAAAGGAAACCCGCCCGCGGTCGCTGTCGTCAATCCGAATCAGTCCGACTGCGATTATCCGGATAAAAATCTAGCCGGTGTCGGCGTTGCGTTCAAGCTTGCACATGCTTTACTCCGTGAGCGGGGAAAGGAAAATTTGCTCAAGGATTTTTTGAAGATCGCTGCCATTGGAACGGTTGCTGATGTGATGCAGCTTACAGGCGAAAACCGGACCATTGTTTCACTAGGCCTCAAGGATCTGCCGACAACGACCAATTTGGGTTTAAAGGCCCTGATGGAAGTGTCCGACTGCCGGTCGGACATGACCAGCTATCACATCGGTTTTCGCATCGCCCCGCGTATAAATGCGGCGGGACGAATGGATGTCGCGAAACACGTGGTCGAATTATTCGAGACCGAAGATTTCAATGAGGCCCGCAAACTTGCCGGAATTCTGGACAGCCGGAATCGTGAAAGGCAGCAGGTGCAGCAGCAGATCACGGAACTGGCGTTGCTCGAAACAAAAGATATCAGAAATCAAAAGTTCGTTGTCGTTGCAGGTGAAAATTGGCATCGCGGAGTTATAGGGCTGGCCGCTTCACGGATCGCCGAAAAGCTTTATCGCCCGACAATCGTTCTATCGATAGAAAACGGCTTCGGACACGGCAGTGGCAGAAGTATCGCAGATTTTCATCTATTGAATGCACTTGAAAGTTGTTCGGAACTGTTTGAGCAGTTTGGAGGACATGCGGCAGCGGCTGGTATGAAGATCGAAACAAACAAGATCGATTTGCTGAGAAAGGCTTTAAATCTTCATGCAGAACGGACATTGCCGGTAGGCGAATTGACCGCAGTATTAAAGATAGATGCCGTAGTAACCTCGCAAACCCTTGGATTAAATCTCGTAAAAGAACTTCGGAGTTTCGAACCTTTTGGTGCCGGAAATCCCAAGCCGGTTTTTGTAACCAAAGGATTGATTATAAAGGATGAGCCGCTTGTAATGAAGGAAAAGCATTTGAAACTCCGGCTTCGCGACGAGAGCGGAAAACAATTCGAAGCGGTTTGGTGGGACGGTGTGGAAAAATCAATAGGGCGAACGCTGTCACCTGAATCCCGCATCGAACTTGCTTACACGGCTGAGGCTAATTCATGGCAGGGGAATACCCGCCTACAACTTGTGGTCGAGGATTTAAGAGCGGATAATTGACTCAGTGACTGAGAATAACAAAGTACATAACATCAATAGTTTAAAGTTTCGAGCGGGGATGCCTAAGTATGTTCGCTTCGTGGCGTTGGGTGTAGTCGCCCTTACAATACTTATTGTCGGCGTCGGTTTTTATCGCGCCCGAAGCGACGGTGAATTCAGGATGAAAGGGTTTCCGACATCGCTTTCTCAGGATGTTGTGGCTTCGATCCACGGATATGAGCGTCGGGAGATGAACGGGGATGTTGTAAAATATTATATCAAGGCCGTGAAGGCCACGACTTTTGCCGATAATCATCAGGAACTTGAGCAAGTTTACCTTCAGGTTTTCGATGACTCGGGGCAGAGCTCGGACCAGATCACTGCACAGAAGGCGGTTTACATTCCGAACGAAAATAAGAATTTCACCGCATACTTCGCGGGGGAAGTAAATATAGCCACTCGCGACGCTCTAAAGGTCAAAACCGCACAAATAACTTACAAAAAAGAAGATGAAACTGCCTTTGCTGAAGAAAGCATAGAATTTGAAAGAGAGAACGTTCGCGGCAAATCCTTCGGAGCGTTGGTGAAAGTGAGGGAAAAGAGCCTTGAATTGCTTCGGGATGTCGAGATCGATACTTTCGAATCGGCCGAACTCGCCGCATCGAATGTCAGTCAAGCCAAATTGAATGCTGGGCATGCGATCTATGACCAGTTGAACGAAAAGATCGAACTTCATTCGGGTTTCACTGCAAAGATCACTGGCCGAAACAAGTCTAATAATGGCCCACAGACTGCTGATGTGCGATCTGAAAAGGCAAACGTTTTTCTTGTTGAAAGGACCGAAGGCAATCGTGAAGTAACCAAGTTGGAGTTATTCGATAATGTGCAGATCGACAGTAGAGAGGCGGACGGCAAACCCACGAAGATCACGTCAGGTTATGCGTTGTATAATAAGGATATCGATCGATTCGATCTGCGGAATGCCGTTCACATAATCACGGTCGAAGATGAAAAGCCGACCGACATTCGTGCCGATGTAGCGATCTATCAGCAAACAAACGGTAAAGTCTTTCTCGAAGGAAACGCTCAGATAACACAAGGCAATGATCTTGTGAAAGGCGACAATATTACTGCTCACCTTAACACTTCTAAAAAGCTGAAAAGTACTGAGGTAAAAGGGAATGCGTATTTGAAACAGTCTTCATTGCAACGGTCAGCCGAAGTTTCCGGCGACGAACTAAATGCTGCCTTTAATGATAACCAGCAGCTCCTGTTCGCAAATACGCTTGGAAAGAGCACCGCTGTTTTAACGCCTTCAGCTCACTCCGCCGATTATTCCAAGGTGAGCATGTCGGCCCCCAACTCCATTAAGGTCACGTTTAAGGGCGAAGGCCTTTTAGATGCCATGCAGACCGACGGCCGAACGACGATTCAACTTGATGTTCCCGGCAATACTCCGGATGCGGCGAATAAACGGATAACCGCCGATACGGTAAAAACTGTTTTTAACGCAAGTGGAAAAGATCTCGCAACGGCTGAAGCCGTAGGTAACGCTGAACTTTTCGTCGAACCGCTTAAAGCGGCTCCCCAGAATTATAGGACAACGATAAATGCACCACGTTTCGATTGCGAGTTTTTCCCGATTGGGAATAATGCCAAAAATTGCATTGCCCAAAGGAAGACTAAGACAGTTCGGGTTCCGACCGTAAAGGCTGAAGACCGCGGCATCCAGACAATTACCGCCGACAAACTAAATGCCGCTTTCAGCCCGCTAACTAAGGATATTGAGAGCCTTGATGCGTCAGGAAACACGAAATTTATCGAACTCGACCGCAATGCAATTTCGAATCAAATCTCGTTTACTCAATCGGATGAAATCGTGAGGCTCCGCGGAGGAGAACCGACGGTTTGGGATTCGAAGGCGAGGGCGAAGGCTCGGGAGATCGACTGGGATACAAAAAATCAAACGTCCTTACTGCGGGTTGGCGTCAGCACGACATATTACAGTCAGAACAAAACGGGCGGAGCTACACCCTTCGCTGAATCCGATAAACCGGTGTATATCACTTCCGAATCGGCGGAATTTGATCACAAAGCCGAGACCGCAGTCTATTCTGGAAATGCCCGGGCCTGGCAGGAAGATAATTATGTTCGAGGTGACCGGCTGCAGATCCTACAAAAACAGGCAGAGTTTCACGCAGATGGAAACGTCCAGAGCCTGTTGTATAATACAAAACGAAAAGGCGACGGCAAGGAAAGCAATGTACCTATTTATGCTGCATCAAGGAAAATGGCATATAATCGGGAAAAGCGGATACTTCGGTACGAAAATGAAGTAGACATCCGGCAGGGTAGCGATCGAATTACCGGTGGTGTCGCAAACGTTTTCTTATCTGAGAAAAATGAGATTGAACGGACCGACATTGAAAATAATGTGGTTATCACGCAACCCAAGCGGCGGGCAAATGCTGATTTCGCGCAATATACGATTGCTGACGAAAGAGTGGTCCTTCGTGGCAACCCGGCACGCGTCGATGATGCTGAAAGCGGATCGTCGCAGGGCGGAGAACTGACCGTATTCCTGAAGCAGAACAGGGTTGTTGGCGTCGGAAAATCCAAGCAGAATAGTTCCGGCAGAACGAGATCCGTTTACAAAGTGAAGAATGACCAGTAACGATTACGTAAACCGTCCTAACCAGGATACGGTCTCATTATCGAACGGATTATATGCCGATTCGTTCAAAGTTTCACTCAAAGCCAACAATTTGCAGAAGACTTACGGAAGACGACGCGTGGTCGATGATGTTAGTATCAGTGTTCGGCAAGGTGAGGTCGTCGGCTTACTGGGAGCTAACGGGGCTGGGAAAACGACGACTTTTTACATGATGGTTGGGCTTGAAAGGTCCGAGCTTGGAAATATTTCTCTAAATGGGCAAGATGTTACAAGCCTTCCTATGTATTTGCGGGCGCGGCTCGGACTCGGTTATTTGCCTCAAGAGCCTTCGATCTTTCGCAAAATGTCCGCCGAGCAGAATATTCTGGCCGTATTGGAAACCACAAATTTGAGCCGGCTAGAACGTTTTGAACGATTAGATGAACTTCTGGATGAATTCGGCATTTCACATGTTCGCAAAATTCGGGGTGATGCACTATCGGGCGGGGAACGCCGACGCGTAGAAATTGCCCGCTGTCTCGCGACCGAACCACAGTACATCCTGCTCGACGAACCTTTTGCAGGCATCGATCCGCTTGCGATCGATGATATTCGCGAGATCATTTTGTATTTGAAACAACAGGGAATCGGCATTTTGATTACAGATCATAATGTGCGGGAAACGCTGGGTATTACCGATCGAGCCTATATTATGGCAGAGGGCCAAATTTTACGAAGCGGGAATCCAGATGAGCTTGTCAAAGATCCGGATGTCAGGAGATTGTATCTAGGTGAACGCTTCACTCTGTGAGGCGTCTTTTTTCCTTTTTCCTTGAAAAAGCCGTATAATTGAATAAGATAAATCGCATAGGTTAAGAGCGTAAAGGTTCGATAAACTATTCATTATGTCGTCATTAAGACTCACACACAGTCTTCAGCAAAAAATGATTCTAACCCCGCAACTGCGGCAACGAATTGAGATGCTGCAGATGACATCGTTGGAACTGAACGAACTGATCGAGCAGGAGATCGTTGCTAATCCGATTCTTGAAGAAGTCCAATCGGGTGATGAAGTGCAGGAAATTTCTGATAACATCCTCGACCAAAATGCAGATGGGATTTCTGAGGGTTTGGACAAAGCTCCCGATAGCGAACCAAGAGCCCAAGTTGATAGTTTAACTGAATACGAGGCTGGTAACGATTCGTTCACACCTGAAAAGCCTTCAGAAAATGGCTTCGATGAAAAAAGCGATGTTGATTTCGAAACCGGAGATGAAACTTTTCAGGAACGCTCCGACTCATTCGAGGAAATAGACTACGGCCGTGAATTTCAGGACTATCTCGATCCAGGATATCGGACCCAGGAAATCGAATACAAAGACGATGCTCCAAGTTTCGAGCAGTTTTTGTCGCACACACCATCGCTGAGTGAGCACCTTGAATGGCAGCTGACCATGCTGCAAATCACTGAAAAACTAGATGAAGCGGCAATTTGCATTATCGGAAATCTGGATGACGAAGGTCGTTTGACTGCGAGTATCGAAGACATCGCATCCATGTCCAACTGTTCCTTGGAAACTGCCGAGAATGCGCGTCAAATTGTTATGAATTTGGAGCCGGTGGGCTGCGGGGCATTGGATGTTAAGGAATGTCTTTTGGCCCAGTTGACAGCAAATGGTGAGGGGGAAAGTCTAGCTGCGGACTTGGTGCGCAATCATCTTGAGGATCTGCAGCCGCACCGTTTGCAGCATTTGGCCAAGGACACCGGAATGGATGTCCACGACCTTGACGAAGAAATTAATAAGATAAGGATTCTGGATCCTTATCCGGCAAGAAAATATTCGGCCGAAGACGCGATATTTGTAGCTCCCGAGGTTTATGTTGAAAAGATTGAAGGCGAATATGTCATTTACTTTACCGATGACGGCGGCCCGCGGCTTCGCATAAGCCCGACCTACCATCAATTGCTCGATCAAACCGAAACCTCCAAGGAAGCCAAGGATTTTATAAAGGAAAAGGTCCGCTCCGCGGTCGACCTTTTAAGGAACATCGAGCATCGGAGACAGACGATATACAGGGTCGTCGAATGTATCGTCGATCGCCAACGTAAATTTCTGGATAATGGCGTCGAATTTATAAAGCCCATGATGCTCAAAGATGTTGCGGAAGATATAGGAATGCATCTTTCGACGATCTCTCGCGTCGTTAACAGAAAATATGCGCACACGCCCCAGGGTGTCATTGAACTTCGCCGTTTCTTCAGCGAAGGTATGATGAATGAGGAAGGCGAAGAGGTTTCGACACGGATATTGAAGTTGCGAATAAAAAAAATGGTCGAGGATGAGAATTCGAAAAAGCCTATGACCGATGAGGAGATCGCGAAAGTATTGAGTAAAGAAGGAGTGAAATTATCAAGACGGACCGTCGCTAAATACCGCGATCAAATGAGTATTCCGGGATCGCGTGAACGTAAGACGGTAATTTAACGGCACTTGGTGAACGGGTGCCGCTGGAAATTAAGGGGGAATTTATGATTTTTGAATACACGGGAAGACATATCGACGTGACACCAGCCCTGAGATCGCATGCCGAAGAACATTTCGTCAGAATCGACCATGCCTTGAACGGGAAGGCGACAAAGGCTCACATCATTCTCGAAGTAGAGCGGGGCAGGCATCGCGCAGAGGTAATAGTGAATTGGAACGGTGACGTTTTAACGGCTGCAACCACCAATCCGGATATGTACCAATCGCTGTCGCAGACTATCGATAAGATCGAGAAACAGGCGCTTAAATTGAAAGAAAAAATTATCGATAAATATCATCGGGCCGAGAAAAAGAATGCAGTTTTCCTCGGTCAGGATCAAGAGGTTATGCCTCCCCCGGCGATCCGGCAGATCATCAGCGAAGATCATAAATCGGTAAAACCGGTTACGGCGGAAGAAGCCGCCTTGCTCCTGGAAGACCAAGATCGTAATTTTCTGGTGTTTCGCAATTCAGAGAATGAACGGATTTCGGTTATATACAAGAGAAATGATGGAAACTACGGGTTAATTGAACCATAGAGAAATTTCGATATTTTGGGTTGACATCGGCGTAGCACCCAATGCCCTTACCGATGTGACACATAGAAACGATGCTCTTTTATTCAACTAAAAGCGCGGAAATTTGTATTGCCGTGTTAGGCTTTTGATTAAGATCATTAAGTAGTAAATCCTCTTGGTTCCCAAGTAGTCACCTGCAATATGGCGAAGCATTCAACCGCGAATACTCAGCTTCCCGGCTTTGTTATAATTACCGGCCTGAGCGGATCGGGAATGAGTTCTGCGACAAACGCATTCGAAGATCTAGGCTATTTTTGTGTGGATAACCTTCCGCTTACGATACTCTCGACGTTTGCTCGCCTTTTAGTTCCGAATGAGGAAGATGTCGCGGCTATTGAAAAAGCGGCTTTGGTAATAAATATTCGCGAACGCCATTTTCTCTCGGAATTCCCCGGGGAACTGAAGAAACTCAATAAAAAAAAACTTGCACCATATGTAGTTTTTTTCGAGGCGTCAGACAATGTTTTGCAGAGGCGATTTTCCGAGACGCGCCGGCCCCACCCGGCTGATGCCGGAAAAGGGCTTCTTGCAGCTATACGAGCCGAAAAGAAAGCTTTGAAAGAGATCGAATCTTTAGCGGATCTGATCATCGACACGTCAGAACATACTGTTCATACACTTCGACGCCTTATCCTTGAAAAATTCAGCCGCTCATCCGATTTGTCGCCCTTGAAGGTTCAAATTTTAAGTTTCGGCCATAAATACGGGAACGCACGCGACCTCGACCTGCTTTTAGACGTCCGGCACCTGCCTAATCCTTATTTTGTTAAATCTCTAAAAGATTTTACCGGCGAACATCCGAAGATCGTAAAATTTCTCGAACAGCACGAAGAGGTTCGCGAGACTATCTCACGATTTGGAGACCTCTTAAGTTATTTACTGCCTTTTTATCAGAAGGAAGGAAAGTCATATCTCACGATCGGCGTAGGATGCACCGGCGGAAAACACCGTTCCGTAATGGTCGCCAATATGCTCCGAGATGGGTTAAAGAAAGCGAATTTCGACGTTTCGGTTGTTCACCGCGATGTGCAAAAATAGAAGTCATAGCCGTTTTTCCTTTACTTAAATCCAAGATCATATGAAAAGAGTAGGCGGAGTAATTGTTTCACACGGACAGCTCGCAAATGAACTTCTTGCTGCGGCAGAGACGGTCGTTGGCGAATTGAGCCACATTACTGCTGTGTCGATCGGATGGCATGACGATGTGGAGATCGCAAAAGAAGAGATCGAACGCGCCATAAAAAATGTTTCAGAAGGCATCGGAGTGTTGGTTATGACGGACATGTTTGGTGGAACGCCAACCAATATTTCTGCTATGTTTCTAAAAGAAAACGAGGTTGAGATCGTGACGGGCGTGAATCTTCCGATGGTTATTAAGCTGGCGTCGCATTCGCAGGAAACAAGTCTTAGCGATCTGGCAAAAGATGTCGAAGAGCAGGGCAAGCAATCCATTTATCGAACAAGTGCCTTGCTCGAACCGCAAAAGTTGAAAAAAGATGCGTGAGGGAACCGTAAGGATCATCAATCCGCTGGGCCTTCACGCTCGGGCAGCGGCCCAATTGGTCCGGTTGGCAGACGGATTTAATAGCCAAATAATAATTAGACGCTCCGACAATAATGCGTCTGCCAATGCAAAATCAATTCTGAGCGTATTGACCCTGGCGGCGTCGATAGGGACGATATTGATATTAAGCGTAGAAGGTGTCGACGAGGAAAACGCGTTCGCTGCGATTGATAATATCTTTAAAGGTGGGTTTGGTGAGATTTAGCTGATTTATGGAATTAAATATAACATCGCGAAAGGGTAAAAAAGTTGGCATAATTGGCGTGCCTCTCGGATTCGGGGCTGGGCAAACGGGTAGTGAACTTGGAGTTGAAGCGATGCGTCTGTCCCGGGTTCGCGGCGAGTTTTTGCTGGGTCATATTCAGCAACTGGGTTACGAAGTTAAGGACTATGGTGATGTCGATATTGTAAAACCGCAGCGTAATTCTGACGAAAATGAGAATCCCAGGTTCTTACCGGAAATACTAGAGTCGTGCAGGAATATGACTTCGGCTGTAAAGAATATTCTGGCGGACAATGCTTTCCCTGTGATTCTCGGCGGCGACCATTCGATCGCAGTTGGGACATTTTCGGGCATTGCGTCTCATTTCCGTAAGCAAAGTAAGGATGTAGGACTGATCTGGTTCGATGCTCATGCGGATATAAATACCCCGGAGACATCGCAATCCGGTAACGTCCATGGTATGCCACTTGCGGTAATTTTGGGACAGGGAAATAGTGAACTTGTTAATATCGAGGGCTTTTCACCAAAGCTTAAAGCAGAATACTGCGCGCATGTCGGGGGACGTGACCTTGACGCGGGCGAGCAACGCAGAGTTCACGAGCTTGGACTTCGGGATAATTTTTTCACGATGAGTGACATCGACAAGCGGGGAATGCTAGCCTGTGTAGAGGATGCGATTCGCATCGCATCACAAGCGTCCGGAGGTTATGCGGTTACCTTCGACGTGGATATGATAGATCCGAGATTTGCGCCTGGTTCTGGCACGCTTGTCCGCGGTGGAGCGACCTACCGGGAAGCTCATCTTGCCCTGGAAGTTATCGCGGAACATGGCGGCATGAGGAGTTTCGAGATCGTCGAGGTAAATCCGATGCTGGACCAAAGCAATATAACCGTCGAACTGGCCTGCGAACTCATTCTATCGGCGCTCGGAAAAACAATTTTATAACTTTTCAACCGGTCTTTTTTCTGATCAAACGAAAAATGAACCTCGGTTCTTAACCGGTGTCAAAACAAACGGTTTATAATACTTACTCCAGACAGCTTTGTTCAACATATGAAGATTAAAATGGGCCTTGTTTTTGGCGGACGGTCAGGTGAGCACGAGATTTCGATCCGCTCGGCTAAGGCCGTTATCGATCAAATCGACAGAGAAAAGTATAGTGTGGTGCCCATAGCCATTAACGATGCAGGCAATTGGCTAAATCCAGAAAAATCGCTTGCATTGCTCCCGGAGGAGACTCAGGGACTTTTATCGGCGGAAATAGCCGGATTTCCAGGCGGACCGGCGGGGCTTGTCGGTGATCCTAAATATAAAGGTTTGACGTCACTTGATGCCATAAACGGCGGAGATATATCCTTTGCCTTAGATATCGTGTTCCCGGTCCTTCACGGAACTTATGGTGAGGATGGCACCATTCAGGGATTATTGGAAATGGCAGGCATTCCGTATATCGGATGCGGCGTTGTCGCTTCCGCATGCGGGATGGACAAGGTCGTGATGAAGACTCTTTTCCGCGAGGCCGGCCTCCCGATATGTAAACACGCCTGGTTTTTGCGGAGCGAATGGGAAAGCAACACCGACGGAGTTGTCAGCCAAGTTGAAGCTGCGATCGGTTATCCATGCTTCGTCAAACCGGCTAATCTTGGATCGTCCGTAGGAGTTTCTAGAGCTGAGGATGCTGATGCTTTGAGGAAATCTATTGGACATGCGGCCGAATTTGATCGAAAAATCATCGTGGAAGAAGCACTAAAGATGCGCGAGATCGAGTGTTCGGTGATTGGAAATGATGAGCCGACCGCAAGTCTTCCTGGCGAATATCTAATCCGGGACAAAAATAAAACATTTCTCGACTACACCGAAAAATATGCCGGAACCGGAAATAATGAATTCGTCGTGCCAGCACCTGTTTCCGAAGAATTGTCCGCAAAAATACAGCAAATGGCGATCGGTGCCTTTAAGGCGATCGACGGTTCGGGACTGGCGAGAGTCGATTTCTTTTTACGAAGTGATACCGGAACACTGTTGGTAAATGAGATCAATACGATGCCCGGATTGACCGATGCTTCTGGATTTCCAAAAATGTGGGCAGGAAGCGGCCTGAATTTTTCTCAGGTGATAGATTCTTTAGTAGACTTGGCGTTCGATCGTCATAGGGATAAATCGCGAAATAAAACTTCGCTGGAAATTTAAGCCTACAATTCCGTACATAATTTCCCCGCAAGACATCCAAAGATGACTATTTGATTTTTTCCGCATGATAACCTTTACGGCTTCTGATGGTGAGATTGGGACGGGCGACTCGTAATTCAATAGCTCGCCATTTTCCGTCTTTACGAATGTTTGCCGGTTGATAACCCAGCGTGTATTGAACACCGAGCTCACCCACGATGTTCGCGAAAGCGGCACGCATAGCGGCTCCGCCAGGTGTTGAAACGAAAACACCGCCTGTCTTCTCCGCGAAATTCTTCAGAACTCCTTGATTCGTAGATGTTTGCGAAGCAGTAGTATTTATCGCCGACATATCGACCGTGTAAATCAAAGCATTTGCTGCCAAGGCGGCTTTTAGCGCCTTGTCTGCCGACCGGCGGCTCATTGTATCCTGCCCGTCAGAAAGAACTATGATCGCCCGTCTTTTTTCCGGCCGCTTACCCAGTTCTTCGGCAGCCTGGAAGATGGCATCATTTAATGTTGTCATTCCGTCGGCCTTTAAATCGAATATCTGTTCACTGACATCGCGGCTATTCGAAAACGGCTGCACAAGATGCACTTTCGAATCGAATCGATAGATAGCCGCCGTGTCGTTTGCCCGCAATCCGTCGAGAAATCTTATCGCGGCAGCACGGGCCATACTTACCCGTTCTTCCATGCTTCCTGAGGTGTCTATTAAAAGGACGGCTGCGAATGGTGTTTCTTCAGTAGTAAATACGCTTATTTCCTGCTCGGTCCCGTCCTCGAATATCTTGAAATGTTTTTGAGCCAACCCCGATACGTGTTTTCCGGCACCGTCGGAAATTGTTGCGTTTAAGACCACGAGCGAAGAATTGACGCTTATCACTTCATCGTCATCCTGCGAAAACAGGAATGCCGTTTGAGCGAAAAAGAGAAAGGCGAATAAAGTTATTCGTAATGCGAGAACCATAGACTGAGAGCCCTTAGAAAGGTTTGCCGAAATTAATCCTTATTGCCTGAGGCGCAGGAAACGCACAAGTTTCAATACCGTATTCGAACTTTGAATGGCAACCACGGAGATGCTGAAACGCGATGTCTTCTTAAGCTCATCGACCAGTTTAACGGTAGTTGTTTGAAGGTAGGTAAAAGCTTCCTTCAACGTAGAAGGTTTCGACTCCGTAACCGCGGCCAGATCAACGCCTTCGCCATCATCATCGCCACCGAGTTCCTTTCGAATCTTAGTGACCAATTTTTCAAGAGCGGCTAATTTCTGCTTATCAGGTTCGGAAATATCCTGGTTTTTCTCAAAAGCTTCTTCAAGCAGTTTCGACAAAGTGAGAGCATCTTCGCCGCGTTTTAACATTTCCTCGTGGTCTTTTTTTTCTTTCAGTAAACGCTGTTTGGTCAGCATTTCAACTACGGTTTTAGTCTCGTGTTCGTTGGACTTTCTCCGATCCGAAGAGGATCGCATAGATGCGTCCGTTTGTCCGAACACGACCGTCCCGGCCGAGATAATTATTATCGACAAGAGATATAATTTGAAGAAGTTACCAACCATACGATCAAATTCTGAATTATTTTATTGATCGGTCTTGACGGGGGCATCGAGAGTGTTGCCGGTAATGCTCTCGACAAGTTTCACAAGGAAATCGTCTTCGGCCAGCCCGGAGCTTCGAACCGTGACCCATTCGGAACCCAAGCCGTTGCCCGAACGCCCTTCTACTTTTGCATTTACCGAGACATTATTCTGAATGCCGTCGATCGACTGCACTTCGATAGTTAAAGTGTATTGGGCCCGCGACCAGGCGTTGTCGGCAAATTCAAGAATGCCGTACCGCCGCAGTTCGTTTTGCGTGGTAACCGGGCCTTTCGCGAAAACAAACGGCTGAGTAATAATTACACCATCCCCTAATCGGGACGAAGCTTCGTCGACGGCGATCTTTTTCTCTTTTAGGAGGCTGACTATATTTTCCACCAGGACATCCCGGCGGGCAGTTAACTTATAAGGATTATCCAGGCGTTCGCGAACCTGCGTCTTGCCTGCACCCCAGTCGAAAGACCTAGTGGCGTCCGTGCTGCGCGAGGTAACACCTTTGGCTTCATCCTTGATCGTTTTTGTCTGGGTATCAATCCCTTTTTGGGCATTGAGCAGCGTTGGTAAAAATAGCGTGATGCAGATTGTGAGAAATAGGGTTTTCATATAGCCGATGCGAATCTAATAAAAAACATTTATACAGAAAATATAACGCAAAACGCAGGATTACGAAAGTTTTGATGAATTAAAAATCTTAATGGTTGTCGAACGCGGCCTTTATTTATTTGCTTTACCAGAACGCTGGATCTCCCATAGGATGAGATGCTTCAGGAAAGCATGGTGGGCGGCGAAATATGCAATGCAGAAGCCCGGAAAGCCATCTAGAAAACCGGCCTTTAGTATGTAAGTCTGGACGAAGGCGAGCCAGCCTGAAACTATGATCTTGCCGATCGATGTCCTTCTGCCGTTAGCATACATTTGCCGAGCCGCAAGCGGGGCATATCGTTCGCCTATCATGCGGTGATGGTGGACGGCATTTTCGACGCTCCGATGAATGATATCGCCGTTTAATCTGCTGATTCGCGAGCCGTCCGACATCTGAACGGATTCGTGTATGAGGACGTCCTTCCACCTTCCTTTTCGTCGGTCGAACAGCCGCAATTGCCAGTCGGGATACCAGCCGCCGTGGCGGATCGGGCGATCCATATATATGGAAAGCCTCGGGATCTTATATCCATCCGCTGGATCGTCATCCAAAGCGAGGATTTCGGCCCGGAGTTCCTGGGAAACGATCTCGTCCGCATCCAGGCTCAGGACCCAATCATTTTCGACTTGTTCGACGGCAAATTGCTTTTGGTCGGAAAACCCGAGCCATTCTTGTATCAGCACCTTTGCACCCAAGCTTTCCGCTATTTCCCGGGTGCGGTCCGTGCTTTCGGAATCGACGACGATTATCTCGTCCGCCCAGGCAACGGATTCGATCGCAGAGCCGATCTTATCCTCTTCATTTTTTGCAATTATTATTGCGGAAATTTTCATCAGATAATTCTCGCAGGTTTGAAGGAAAACATGAAATGTCGGACTAGCGACATTGAAAGCTTTACTTCAACTATTGCCCGGAAATATCTGACAGAAATGGAGATGACGGCTTGATTGACGGAGATACAGAGGATCTAGCCGGAAAGCAAACCGCAGCAAATTGTCGAAGATCGACACTTTTGCAGCGGCTAAAATGGTTTGATTGGTTGAGGTTCGACCCATGATTGGTCGAAAGTGTTTTATTTGTCGTCCGTCGGCGATTCGACATCGATGTTGTTCAACTGAAAAGTTGTAGATGTCGCGCGCTGGAGATCGGCGATGGCCTTGTTGTAATCCGTTTCGGCCCTGATCTCGGCGTTGCGGGCATTCGTTAGAGCGTTTTCCCGCTGGAACAGCAGAAATGTGGTCGATTTACCGGATTCGAACAGCTTTCTTTCGCCGTCAAGCTGGATCTCTGCATTTTCCCTCGCACGCCGCGATGTCAGGACACGCTGGCGGGCAGTTTCGACGCCTTGGACCGCATTTCGGACCTCAACGATGACGACCTGTTCCTGTGCCCGCGTTTGTGTGGCTATCTGATTCTGCGTGACCTGCGCACCGGCGAGATTAGCCTTCGCTGTCCTGTTTCTTAAAGGGAACGAGAATGTCACACCGACCGAATAATTGGGAGCGTCGCTGCGGAAAATATTTGCCAGCGAGCGGTTGAATCCGCCAAAGAGAAAACTCGGTTGAGCGGGAATTATAATGGTGTCATTTAGAATGGGAGGCAGGCCAACGGCCGGACGGGCCCTTATCTCATTGATGGCATCGAAAAACCGCAAATCTCCTACGGAATTGTACAGGTTCGTCTGAAACGCAGAGTTCGTGCCGCCTCTTGCAAGCCCGTCGAGCGAAAACGTCGTAACGAGATCGATCTGCGGTTTCGTCTGATTCTTGAAATACGATATATCGACCGCGTTGATGTCGCTCGCGAGTTTCAGGCGGCGAAGTTCATAACGGTTATCCATTGCGTCCTTGACGGCTGCGTCAAGGTTTACAGGATCCAAAGTGAATGCCGGCTTGTCAGTCGGGACATAGCTTTGCGACCACTCGGCTGAGATCGCATCCCTGAGAAGCAGTTGTTTGAGATTGTTTTCGGTGATCGAAACCTGTTGGGTCGAGAGAAGCAGTGAGCTTTCGCGATTGGCCAGCTCTGTCGCTACTTCCGCCCGTGCAAGCGGGGCTGAGGCTCCAGCCTTGATCCGGGCTTCGATCTGTCTCAGGTTCTCCTGAGCGAGATTTACGTTCGCCACTTGATTCTGCTGGTCGCGAAGCGCGAATACGAGGTCCCAGTACGTCCGCTGTACTTGGGCGATGGTATCGATGGTTTGACGGCGAAAATCAGCGTCCGTTTGTTCGAGCCTGCGCCGGGCGATCTTTATGTTGCGGCGCGTATTATCAATGCCGAAATTTCTGAACAGTGGCTGTGTGTACTGGATCCCGGCGCGTGAGGAATAAATGGCGGCCGTACCGGCACTGATCAGCGAACCTGAACTCACCTGAGCCTGGGAAAAAGCATTTTCAGTTCGTGTATTGTTGAAAAATACCTGATAATCGCCGCCGCCGGCCTTCAGAAAATGCGTCATGTTCGAGTTTACGATGAAATCATTCGTCGCAGCCGAACCGGTCGTTGAATTTCTGGTAAAAGTAGGCGAAACGGAGAAAACCGGATCGTAAAAGCCGAGCAGCGAACGTATCGAAGTTTCCTGAAAACGGACGTCGTCGCGGGTGATCTCGATACTATTGTTATTCTCGAGGGCCTTGCGGATCGCGTCGTTTACGGTAAGCGGTATCATATTGCCGACCTGCACGCCCACGCGCGAAAGATCCGGACGGGCCGATACTGCGGCCGGATTTTCTTCTTTCGACGGCTCGTTCGCAACTGCCGCCGGCGAATCGGGAATATTCTTTGCGACCTGCAGCTCCTGGCCTCCGGCATTACCGGCCAAACCGAGCGCGAATAAAGTAAGAACTAGCAGGAAACTGTAACGGCGAATTTTCATTTTAGGATTGCTCCGGGCTTTTTTGTTTACGCTCAAAACTCAAACCGTTACTACGACTATGAATTTGGGATAGTTTCAACAAATTAGGCACATATCCATTTTCATTGATGTTTTTCCCGCGTTAATTCGCAGCTGAAGATTGACTCCGGCAATCGCGGCTTCGCCGCTCTATTTTGCGGAAAAGCTGTGCCTTTCCGACTTGAGTCCACCATTGCCGGCGGCTATGCCGCCTTCTTCGTCCCGGCGGCATAGCCGCGGAGCTTATTGGATCGCTTCTGAAAAGCATAGCTTTTCCGCAAATAGATGGGCAGAGCCCACAGACCATGAAGCTTTGAAGATTGTCTGGTTTTCGGTTATCTTTAAGGTTTTAACATACACACTTTTTCAGGAGGATAATCATAAAAAATGGGTATCAAAGTAGGGATCAATGGATTCGGACGCATCGGGCGCAATGTTTTGCGGACGTGTCTGGGCAGCTCGGACATAGATTTTGTCGCGGTCAACGATCTGACGGACACAAAAACGCTCGCGCATCTTTTAAAATACGATTCGGTGATGGGAAATCTCGAACAGGAGATTTCCGCCGAAGGCGATTTTATCAGTGTTAATGGCGATAAATTCCGCGTGTTTTCGCAGAGGGATCCGGCCGCCATCGACTGGAATTCGGTCGGAGCCGAGATCGTGATCGAATCGACGGGTATCTTTACCAAGGCCGAAGACGCGTCGAAACATCTCGGAGGAAGCGTCAAGAAGGTGATCATTTCCGCTCCGGCGAAGGGCGAAGACGTGACCATCGTTCTAGGCGTCAACGAAGATATGTACGACGCGGCGAACCATCATATAATTTCGAACGCGTCCTGCACCACCAATTGTCTCGCCCCTGTCGCCAAGGTCATTCATGAAAAATTCGGCATTAAGAATGCTTTAATGAATACGATCCACAGCTACACGAACGACCAGAACCTACTCGATCTTCCGCACAAAGACCTCCGCCGCGCCCGTGCCGCCGCAATGTCTATGATCCCGACCTCGACCGGAGCGGCAAAAGCAGTCGCGCTTGTTATTCCCGAATTGAAAGGGAAGTTTGACGGAATTTCGGTTCGAGTTCCGACGCCGAATGTCTCGCTCGTCGATGTCGTGATGAATGTTGAAAAGGAAACGTCGACCGAGGAAGTCAACCAAGTCCTGAAAGATGCCGCAAATGAAGAGATGAAGGGAATTCTCGCGTTTTCCGAAGAGCCGCTGGTATCAATAGATTTCCGCGGAAATTCAAATTCGTCCATCGTCGATGCCGAAAACACAAAGGTCATCGGCGGAACGTGCATAAAGGTTTTATCGTGGTACGACAACGAATGGGGCTATTCATGCCGCGTGCGCGATCTGGTCAAATTCATCGCGGCAAAAGGTTTGTAGGAACGCAGGCACCTTGCCTGCCCGCAAATGGAACGCGGACACCTCTGTCTGCCCGCGGAGTCCGCGTACGCGTTACGTTGCCGCAAAGTCCTTGTTCGCCAGCGGCTCGTTCACATTGAAGCAACGCTCATTGCAGGCAGGCTGCCTGCGTTCCAGTATGAATAAGAAAACGATAAAAGACATCGACATCAAAGGTAAACGCGTGTTCATTCGCGTCGATTTCAACGTGCCGATCAAGAATGGCGTGATCGAAGACGATACGCGGATAC
This sequence comes from Pyrinomonadaceae bacterium, assembly GCA_014379075.1. GTDB lineage: Bacteria > Acidobacteriota > Blastocatellia > Pyrinomonadales > Pyrinomonadaceae > OLB17. Next base: position 33,087 of record JACMMN010000138.1, read on the forward strand.
GCGGCGCTTTGCCTACGATCGAATATGCGATCGGGCAGGGAGCAAAGGTCATTCTCGCAACGCATCTCGGACGGCCTCTGAAGGATAAAAAGAAGGCTGAAGAAAAGGGAATGCCTTACGATGCAGAAAAATATTCACTATATCCTGTTCACGAATATCTTGCTCAAACTGATTCCATACCGTCTATTGAATTTGCTAATGATTGCATTGGCGATGAAGCGTGGATGAATGTCGGCGCTTTGGAGAATGGTGAAGCAGTGTTGTTAGAGAATCTTCGCCTTCACGCGGAAGAAGAAAAGAATGACGAAGGTTTTGCAAAA